>CAYZQZ010000057.1:0-14448 GCA_964480235.1 uncultured Reyranella sp.
GACGGCCTCCTCCGTCCGACTGGGCAGGTGAAGGAACGCGCATCGTCCGCAGGGCCTCGGCCCGTCCGCGATCGATCACCACCGAGGCTGGCACGCCGGTCATCTCGGCATAGGCGTCGATCGTGCCGTCGGGATCGAGACGGTCGAGCGCCTCGGGCTTCAGCGCGCCGATGGTGGCGCCGAAGCGCCAGAAGCGCTCGATCGCGCCAGTCGCCCCCGCTTTCTGCGCCTGGGCGAGCAGCGAGATGAACTCGACCTGCAGGCGGCGGCCACGCACCTGCATCGCGAGCAGCGACGGCGGCGGCTCGGGCAGCAGGCCCTGCCGCGCCATGATGTTGAAAACGCGCGCGACCAGCGGATCGAGCAGTTCGTCGTGCAGGCGCTCGAGCACCGGCCCGAGCATCAGCATCTTCTCCTCGTGCCGCTCGTCGATCTCGCGTGCCGTCACCGAGCGGCGGTCGCTCTCGGCCATCATCAGGAACAGGTCGGCGTAGAAGGCCGAGCGGATGCGCGCCTGGACCTGGGCGATGTCGGCACCCAACGCGCCGAGATCGACACGGATGTCGACCGCCGGCCGGAAATATTGTCCTGCCGGGTCGGCGACATAGGTGACGCCGCCGGGCAGCAGGCTCGCCGGCTCGTTCTTGAGCGACGGCGGCGCCACCATCGGCGGATTCGCCTGCAGTTCGAGCACGCGGGCCTTCAACCCCTGCTGCGCCTGAAGCTGCAGCGCATCGCCCAGCGCGATCCAGCCCGGACCGCTGCCCCAGGTGTCGGCGCCGGTCACCTCCCAGCGCGGCGCCATGCAGGGAAATTCCTCGTAGCCCGACATCCGCAACAAGGCGCGCTCCCCCTGCGCCGCGCGCTCGAACCAGACCGAGCGCCAGGGGAAATGCGCCGGCACGTTGCCCTGCCACGGCGCTTCGGCTTCCGGCGCGAAGGCGGTCGCATTGGGATTCGGCTCGAGCGCATGCACGATCTCGAACTCGGCATCGAAGCGGCCCTGGTCGTAGGCCGCGGCGATGGCCGGGCTGACGGCAGCGCGGCCGAAGGAGTCGACGATCTGGCGCGCCGTCCAGGTCAGCGTGCGGTAGAGCGTGTCGACGGCGAGGCGGCGTGAGGACGCGAGCCAGTATTCGCCCGCCGTCAGCACGTAGCCGCGCACGACGTCCTCCTCGTCTTCGTCGACCCAGAGGGCGGCGGTGCCGAAGATGCCGAGTTCGCCATAGAGCGTATGCAGGCAGTTGTAGAGATTTGAGCGCGCGAAGACGTGAAGCAGCCGCTTCTGTACCTCGTCCAGCCAGGCGCGGGCGGCGGGATCGTCGGCGGTCCTCGATTCTGCAAAACCCATGTCGGCGACGCGCAGGCGGAACCACGGACGCGCAGGCGAGGAGATCCCCGCCATCATGCCCGAGGCCATGATGCGCGCGGCGAGCAGCGGCGTGTTGTCGAGGATGTTCTCGTCGCCGCGGCTGCCGCGGCGCGGATCGTTGGGCATGCCGAGGAACCGGCCGCGACGCGGCGCGAACTGCGCGGCGAGCTCGCGCCAGGTGCCGAGCCAGCCCGCGCGCTCGCGATCGAGCGCACCCAGGCGATCGACGAAATACTGGCGCAGCCAGATGTCGGCGTCGGCCTTCATGGCGCCCTCCCTCATTGACCGAGCAGCGTCTTGAACGACGTGACCGCCGGCGCCAGCACGCCCTGGGGCGAACTCGCGATGGTCGAGGCGTAGCCGGCGGCGGCGCGGGCGCGCGCCTGCGCCTGCTGCGCGGCGTCGCTCAGTGCCTTGTCGGTCGGCTGCGGCGGTGGATCGGGCGCCCGCGGCATCGACGGAAGCGGCGGGACATAAGGAGCAGGAGAAGAGAGGATGCACATAGCGCGGACCATAAAAGCGGCCGTGCCCAACACCTATTATGGCTCTTTATTCACAAAGCCCCGGTCCGCGTCGGCGAGTGCGTTGGCTTAGGGCCGCCAAAGGCGCTTGTTTACAAGCGCCGACGCGGCCCGGTCGGCGCGCAGCGCCGACGCGGCCCGGTCGGCGCGCAGCGCCGAAAGCTAGCGCTCGCACCGCTCCCATTGCGCACGGTCGCGCGCGCCCAGCCCAAGAATCAAAAAGCGGGCCTGGAGGCCCGCTCTGCCACGGTTGCTTCGCCGAGCGAACCTCTAATTGACGGCCTTTTTCGTCGATACCGTCAACGCCGCCACCGTCTCCGTGTCGACTTCCTTCAGTCCGATCACCAGGTCGCGGCCCTCGGGCGCGATCACGAACTTGCTGCCGCCGCAGAAGGACGGCCCGCCGCCGACAACGGCGACATCGGTCACTTCGTATTCGCGGCCGCGCCACGTCACGGTGCGGCCAACCGCGGGGCCAATGCCCTTGTCATAGCCGAGCTTGGTCGACTCGACATGCGTGTCGGCGAGCTTCACTTCCGGCGGCTTGTCGATGATCTTCGGGGTCGGCGCCATGATCGGCGTCGGCAGCGGCGCAGGCATCATCGCTTGCTGCGCGGACGCAGGCGCAACCGAACACAACAGGACGAGTCCTGCTGCGGCCGCGAGGCCCCGCGAAATCACTGCGAATTCAGCCAAGTAGTCCCCAAAAGCGCTGTCTTCTTTTGTACGTTTACATGCATCTTTTCGGCTTGGCTCGCGAAAAATGCCGAAAACTTCTTGCACTGTGCATAATTTCACGGGTGATGCAGACGGGCCACACCTGAGCCTCCACATCCGGGCAAAAGGCGCGTCGGAGCCCACGAATACGGATCATTCGCAGCCATTCTGATTTCGCAACCGACGCCAATACATTTGGCACCCACGATGCAGGCATGGCAGGCTTGCCGCACTGCATGACCAACGGCACCGGCACCACGACACGTAGCGAAGTTGGCCTCTTCGCTCTCGCTCCCGGGCAATCGATCGGCCGCTACACGATCACGGCGGTACTCGGCCAAGGCGGCTTCGGCATCACCTATCGCGCACGCGACAGCCAACTCAACCGCGACGTCGCGATCAAGGAGTACCTGCCTTCCTCGCTTGCCGTGCGCCAGGACGGTGTCACCGTGCTGCCCCGCTCGACGGAAGTGGCGGCGGACTTCACCTGGGGTCGTGACCGCTTCGTCGCCGAAGGCCGCACGCTGGCCAGCCTCACCGAGGCACCGGGCATCGTGCGCGTGTTCGACTTCCTCGAGAGCAACGGCACCGCCTACATCGTGATGGAACTGGTGCCGGGCGAGACGCTCGAGCAGCGCCTGCGCAAACAACGCACGCTCAGCCCGCAGGACATCGACTCGATCCTGCAGCCGCTGCTCGACGGACTGGAGCAGGTCCACGAGGCGGGCTTCCTCCATCGCGACATCAAGCCCGCCAACATCCTGCTCAGGCCGAACGGCCGGCCGGTGCTGATCGATTTCAGCGCCTCGCGGGCGGCGATGACGGGGCGCTCGACGGCGATGACGGCGATCTTCACGCCGGGCTTCGCCGCCGCCGAGCAGATGACCTCGGCAAAGCAGGGGCCGTGGACCGACATCTACGGCCTCGCCGCCACGATGTACGCCGCAATCGCGGGCAACGTGCCGCCACCGGCCTTCGATCGCATGCTGGAGGATACCTTCCGGCCGCTCGCCGAACTGGGCCCCACCGGCTTTTCGCCGACGCTGCTGGCCGGCATCGATGCCGGCCTGGCAGTGCGCGCGGTCGAACGGCCGCAGAGCATCGCGGCCTGGCGCGCCCGGCTGCGAGGCGACACGACAGCGCCCGACGCCACGGTCGCGATGCCGGCGCGGGCACCCGACGCGACAGTGATTCTCCCGCCATCGCAAGGCGGGTCATCGCAAGGCCGGCCATCCCAGGGCGGACCACCGTCGGTCGGCATGCCTCCCTCGCAAGGCGTTCCGTCCCAAGGTGTTCCATCCCAGGGCGCGCCATCGCAAGGCGCGCCGCCCATGGAGGCCGCCGCTCTTCCCGCTGCGCGCAAGCCGACGGCGCCCAGGGGGGCCCTCTATGCCGGTATCGCGGTGCTCGCGCTGCTAGTGCTGGGCGGCGGCTACTACGCATTGCAGGACAAGCCGAAGGCCCAATCCGTCGCGCTGCAGGACATGAAGGTCGAGGATCTCGAGAAGGTGCTCGAGGCACGGCGCAAGGCCGATGCCGAAGCCGCCGAGAAGCGCCGGCTCGAGGAAGAGGCGCAGAAGAAGGCCACCGCCGACACCGAGGCCAAGCAGAGAGCCGATGCCGAACTCGAAAAGGCCAAGCAGGACCGTCTGAAGGCCGAACAGGAGCTGGCGAAGCTGAAGGCCCAGCTCGCGGAACAGACAAAGGCGACCGCCGACGCCCAACGTCAGGCGCAGATCGAGGAAGAGCAGCGCAAAGCCGAGGCCGCCGCCGCCGAAACGCGCCGCCTCGTCGAAGAGGCACAGAAGAAGGCCGATGCCGAGGCCAAGCAGAAGGCCGATGCCGAAGCCGCGCTCGCGAGGGCCCAGGCCGAGCGCGCCAAGGCCGACGCCGATGCCAGGGCCAAGCAGGAAGCCGAGACCAGGCAGAAGGCCGACGCCGATGCCAAGACCCGCGCCGAAGCCGAGGCCCGCGAAAAGGAAAAGGCCGCCGCCGACAAGGCCAAGGCGGAAGCCGAGGCGAAGACCAAAGCCGAGGCCGAGGACAAGAAGCTCGCCGAGGCAGCCGAAACCGGACTGAAGCTCAGCCAGACCGACCGCTCGCGGCTGCAGATCGCCCTCACGTCCCAGGGCTTCGACACGCGCGGCAGCGACGGCGCGTTCGGTCCGCGCTCGCGCGAGATGATCGCGGGCTGGCAGAAGGCGCGTAGCCTGCCCGCCACCGGCTTCCTCAACGCCGCCCAGCAGCAGCAGCTCCAGCGCGAAGCCGCGGCGGCGCTGCAGAAGTACGACGACGAGAAGAAGGCCGAGGAAGAAGCCAAGACCAAGCTCGCCGTGTTCGACGGCGCCTATGCCGGCCTCGCCCGGGTGCCGACCGGTACACGCGCGCTTTCGGTCCAGCTGAACGCCGGCACGGGCCAGGGCACGTTCGTCAATCCGGTGTGCGGGTCGGGTCCGTTCGCGATCAAGATCGCCGCGACCGGCGAGATCACCGGTCAGGCTTCGGGCTACGACGCCGAGTGCAAGACGATGCCGATGACCGTGACCGGCCGCGCCGCGGGCCAGCAGCTGGAGGTCGCGCTGTCGGGCTCGGGCTCTAGGCTGACAGCGACCCTGCAGAAGGGCGCCGCCGTACCGCAGGCCACCGACACGGCGAGCGCGCCCGCGGCACCGGCAGCTTCGACGACAGCGCCGGCGACGACACCGGCTGGGGCGCTCGACGGCCGATATGGCGGATCGCTGGTGATCACCAGAACGGGTGGGGCGCCCCTCATCACCGGCATGCGCCTGCAGATCTCCGGCGGCCGCGCCACCGGCGAGATCATTCATCGCTCGTGCGGAACGGTACCGGTCAATCTGACAGTGTCACCGGCCGGCCAACTGAGCGGCAGCGTCGTGGCTGTCGACGGCCCTGGGAATTGCAGCAATATCTCCTATTCGGTGAACGGCAAGGTGACCGGCACCGACACTATCGAACTTGCCATGGAGGCGCCGAGCGTGCGGGCTTCCGCGAGCCTCAAGAGGGGAGCCTCGCCGAGCGTCGAATCGTCCAGCACCACTGCGCCGGCGACGACACCAGCGCCGGCACCGGCGACAGGCGGATCGGGCCCCGACGGCGACTACGGCGGCACGATCCAATTGACCCGCCCCGGCGGCGGCCCCGGCTTGCTCGCCCCCGGAATGGGCGTGCGCGTCGCCGGCACCTCGGCGACCGGAACGATGTACACGCGAAGCTGCGGCAATCCGGCGTTCACGTTGACAGTCGGCGCCGACGGACGCCTGAGCGGCAGCGCATCGTTACCCGATGGCTTGCCCGGCTGCGGGACGGTGCCCTACTCCGTGACCGGCCGTGTGGCCGGTGACAGTGTTGAACTCGCGCTGTCGGGCCCAGGCGTTGGTGGCAGAGGGACGCTGCGCAAGGGTGTCGCCCCGAGCCAGCCGGCCGGCGGCGCTGCGTCGGCACCGGCGGATACCGGCGGCGTGCCGACGTACCGCGGAACGCTAGCGTTCAGTGTTGCGGGCGGCGGGATGGTGTCGATGAGCTTCACCGGCGATTTCAGGGTGGCCAATGGCCGCATAACCGGACAAATAAGCGAACGCCGCTGCGGCACTTTCTCTATCGACCTGCCTGTCTCGCCATCCGGCGGCTTCAGCGGAGAGTTCAGGTTCATTGAAGATTTCCAGTGTTCCGTCACGACCGCGAAAGTCACTGGCCGGGTCACTGCAGATTCGTTACTTCTCGACATCAACACCGTTCGAATGAAGGTCTCAGGCACTCTGCCCCGCAGCCCCTAGCGACAACCCGCGCAATTCACACACTCTGGCGGCCGGCGGCGCGGCTTACTACAATGAACCCATGTCCGTTCAATACTTCGCCCGGGTCAAATCGCCCGAAGATCATGCCGAGTTCCAGAAGCTCGTTAAGTACTATCCGTCCTGCAGTTTCGAGGAATGGCAGTTCCGCGAGCAGAAGAAGATGGCCGACTGGAAGAGCCGTCGCCATGCCATCCGCATGGTCGACATCACCCCGGCCAAGTTCAAGGAATACTGCGAGAAGAACAAGAAGCCGGCGGACCTCACGACCTTCCTGAAGGCGATCACGGATATGGCATTCTAGTAGCGGGCGTGGTGCCCGCTCCCATCCTTCGAGACGCGCTCCTGCGGAGCGCTCCTCAGGATGAGGTCATCAATCCGACCGGCATCACCTCACCCTGAGGAGCGTCACGGAGCGACGCGTCTCGAAGGGCGGCGTCATACGCCTCGCATATGCAGCCAGCACCTTCCAGATATTGGCGCACCGGCCATCGCAGGCGCAGAATGGCCGGGCTGGAGGATCGACCCCTGTCCGATATGCCCACGCCCGACCTGCTCAACTCCGATACGCTGAAGCCGCTGATCTGCGACCTCCTCGAATGGCTGGCGCGCGAGCAGCGCACGCATGCCGAGGTCATGGAGGGCTGGCGCACCTCCTGCCCGCGCCTGCCGGTGTGGGAAGAGGCGACCGACAACGGCCTGGTCGCCCGCCGCGGCGCCTTCGTCGAGGTCACCGAGCGCGGCCGCGCCTTTCTCGCCCGGCGTCACTGATCGCCGCTACTCGAAGCCGCATTCCTTCGTCGTCGTCATGAACACCGACCAGCGCGGCCCCTGGCGGAAGCAGCCGTTGCGCCAGACGCCGGTGAAGGAGACGCCGTCGGCGCGGGTCAGCGTGCCCATGCCGTTGGGCCGGTAGTCCTTCCACTCGCCGTCGTAGCGAATGCCGTTGACGCCGATGAACGTGCCACGGCCGTCGTAGCGGCCACCCTTCATGTCTCCGTCGTACCGGCTGCCATTGATCCAGACGAGCGTGCCGCTGCCCGAGGCGAAGCCGTTGTCGCAATCGCCGGTCCACGAGAACGAGGCACCGTCGCCGGTCCGCATCGACCACGCCTTGCAGCCGGTCCGGGGATCGGCCACCCAACCCGGCGACAGCGGCAGGGATTGAGCCGCAACCGCCGCCGGCAACAAAGCCAACGCAGCCAGCGCTGCACCGAATCCTGCCTTCATCTCGCTCTCCTCGCGCCGATCGTAGCGCGAACGCGGCGGCGACGCAGCGGATCAATCCACCAGATAGTGTCCCGCAGCGCGAGCCTTGGCGCGCCAGTTGCGATCGAGCGGATTGAAATCCATCACGCAGAACCGGCGGCCGCTGCCGCCCTGCAGGCCGGCGCGCGTCACCGGCTGGGCGAAGGTGAGCGCGAAGGCGTCGGCCTCGTCGGGCGAATGGCCGAGGCGAGCCTTCACCTGCTCCTTGGGTTCGAGCAGCAGGCGGTCGCCGCGGAAACTGTAGGTGGTCTGGCTGAGCGCCGCGATCAGCTCGGGGATGCCCTCGGCGGTCTCCGGCGGCAGCGCGCCGCCCTGCTTGATCCATTCGACCGCCTGGAAATACATCTCCGTGCGCTTGTTGTCGTAGCGCGGATCGCTTGCGGCCGACGCGAAGCCGATGCCGACCGGCTGGCGGCCGACGCGGCGCAGATTGTCGATCCACGACGCGCCCCAGCCGCCGGTGTCGTCGATGAACACCGCGTCGGCGTTGAAGCTCTCCCACTGCCGCGCGACCAGGCCCGCGCCCTGCGTGCCGTCGAGGTTGCGCAGCTTCTGCGGCCGGTGCGCCACCAGCCCCTGGCGCGGGAAGATCACCGACGCGTCGTCGCCGAAGCGCGCCACGTCGACGCCGAGCACGCGCGCGGCCGTCGCGACGTCCTCCGGCCGGTAGACCCGCCGCGCAGCCTCGCGGCACTCGTCGGGCCCGATCAGGCTGTTGAGCGAGCCCGGCGGAAAGCGGCCGAACACGTTGACCAGTACCCACGGATTGTCGCGGCCGTATTTCGCGATCTGCTGGCGCGCCCATTCGGCGCTGACGCGGCTGCTGCGCGCGGGATCGTCGGGATCGGCGGTGATCCCGACGACGTGCCACAGATCCCGCTCGCCGGTGCAGGCGCGGTAGAGTGGGCCTTCGAGGTGAGTCGGATTGCCGGCCTGCACGATGTGGCCTTCCTTGCACGACGAGAGCGCCGCCTCGGCCGCGGCCATCACCGAGTCTGGAATGCCGCCGCTCTCGTCCAGCAGGAACAGGATCTGGTCGGCATGCAGGCCGGCGAGCGTGCTGCCCTGCTGGCCGGCATCGGCGCTGCGGTTCCAGGTCCGCGCCGTCATGAACCAGGTCTCGGGCGCCGACTTCGCGAAGATGCGCGTCTTCGTCCACTGGAATTCGCGCATGAGAAAGCGCGACCGCTGCTGCCACTTGGCCATCTCGGCCCACAGATTGTCGGCGAGGTTGTCGGCGGTGATCGAGGTCGCGGCGATCTTGGGGAACCGCCGCGTCGCCAGGAAATTCCACGCAAGCCACGCCATCAGCGCGGTCTTGCCCGGCCCCTTGCACGCCTTCAGCGCGATGCGCTGCCTGTTCGGGAAGGCCTGCAGCACGTCCTTCTGCCACCGGTCCGGCTGGACCCGGAACTCGCGGCACACGAACTCGTAAGGGTCGTTTGCCCATTCGGTGAGGCGGCTGTTCGATTTCATATCGCTCGAGGTCATGCGGCCACCATAGGCGCGGCGCGCCGGCCCGACCTATTCCGGCGCTTTATTCAGGAACACTGCTCGCAGATGCGTTCAGCGCCTCTCACCTCATCTCCTGTTGCAGAAGCACGGTGCGAGGCTCACGCTTCGAACGGGGAAATTTTGCCCCGGGCCGTTCCCTCCCCCAGAAGGTCGGCGCCAAGAAGAAAATAACTGCTGTCCACGATAGTCCAGGAGGTACTCATGCTGTCCATATTCCGGACATTGATGCGCCGTGACGACGGTGCGACTGCCATCGAGTACACGCTGATCGCTTCGCTGATCGCGGTTGCCGCGATCGCCGCGATGCAAACGGTCGGCGGCAAGGTCAACAACGTGCTGTCGAACGTCGCCAACGCGATGGGCTGATCGGCGCGCCTCGGTTCATGCCGAAGAGCGGGCGGCTCCTGCCGGGAGCCGCCCGTTTTCGTTTTGCCGGCCCGTGGCGGGCACTGCTTCCGGAAGTCCCGCTCGGGCCGATCTTGACCCATGTCAAAGTCCGCCGCCCGCGGGAGAGTTATCGAACAGGCACCATGGGTGCCATCGATCCAAAAGTTACTTCCCTGTTTCCCACGCCGGTCGTCGCTCTCGAGATCGAGGACGCCGCGAGCCTGAGCGCCGATCTGCGCGCCGTGATCGAGGAGCGCGAGCGCACCCATCCCGGCACCGTGCATTCCAACATGGGCGGCTACCAGTCGAGCTGGGACATGGAGCAGTGGGGCGGCGCGCCGGCGCAGAAGCTGCTCGGCATTGCCAAGGGGCTGGCCGACCGCATGACCATGCGCGCCGACAGCGACGTCACGCGCGGGCTCAGCCGCAACAGCGGCCCCCAGCCGTGGATCTGCAACATGTGGGCGAACATCAACCGCTCGGGCGACGCCAACGACTTCCACTCTCACCCGGGATCGTTCTGGTCGGCGGTGTACTACGTCGACGACGGCGGCATTCCCGACGATCCTTCCCTGGGCGGCGAACTGGAATTCTCCGACCCGCGCGGCGCGCTGCCGATGATGAACGCGCCCCACCTGCGCATGACGGGCAGCCTGTCGGCCGGCGCCACCGAACGCGTGGTGCCGAAGGCCGGCAAGCTGGTGATGTTCCCGTCCTGGCTGATGCACCAGGTCAGGCCTTACAAGGGCAGCGCCGTGCGCATCTCGATCGCGATGAACCTGGCGCAATAGCGCCTTGCCGCCAGAGCAGAAACTCCCACCCAACTGAGTCCAGTCAGGCGAGACGTGCTCTAGAGGCCGGGGAACACCCGCGGCCAGACCGGTTGCGGCGGCGGCACGACGAACAGCGACGGCCGTTCATACGGAGGCTCGTCGTCCGGCGTCGAGGTCGACGGACGGGGATGCGGCGCCGGCCGGGTGCGCGCGGGCTCGCCGCTGCGGTCGGCCGGTCTTCTGTCGATCTGAATCATCACGTCCTCCGGGGAGCAACATGTCGAGACAATCGGTGACGCCGGCCTGCCCGCGGGACCTTCGTCCGGGACGGACCGGCGTGTCGGTCGATCTGGTTTTGGCCGCCGGGATTTCAAGCCCCCCTTATGCCTCGCCGCCATCCTCTTGCCTGTCGCCGGACGGCGTCGCGAGGCCGAGCGGATCGTCGGAGATCAGTTCGGCCAGGGTCGGGCCGGCCGTCTGCTCGGCGCGCCACATGCCCAGCTCGCGGCCCATCAGCTCCAGCGCCTTGAGCGCAGGCGCGAAGGCCTTGGCCGCCATCGCCGCGTCGAACAGTTCCCACAGATGCCGCTCGACGCGGGCCTTGCCAGCCTCAGTGGCAGATTCGGCGTCGTCGTCGCTCATCGATACCTGCCGCGCGCGGTCCAGCCGGTCCATACGCCGCCCACGCTGCGCAGCCGCCGTCGGCGCGGCGGCCTGCCGCGATGTTCGATCTCGATCACGCCGCGCCGGGCGAGACCGTCCAGCCATGCCGCCAGGCGCCGGCGCGGCACACCTGTCCATTCGACGATCTCGCGATCGCTCGGACACGGGCGATCCTGGTGGCGGGCGACCAGCACCAGCAGATTGCCCGCCGCCGCGTCGAGCACGGGACGCAGGGTTCGACCCATGGCGATCCCGCCCCGCTCACGTCGCAGCCTTGCCGGCGGGCGCGACGCGTTCTCGCCATTCGCCCAGCACCTCGGCCGGCACGCGGCTCCGACCGCTCTCCGGCCGCGGCCCCCAGTCGCCCTCGAGCCAGAACTTGCCCGGCTCGTAGCGCCACAACCGCGCGCGCCACTGTTCGGCGCTGTCGTGATCGACGGTGCGCGGCAGCTCGCCTCTGCCGGCCCCCGACCCCGGCGCCGCCGACGGTGCCTTGGGCGGATGTGCCTTGCTGACCCACAGCCGCCAGCTCGGCCCCCAGCGATGCGCGGTGCGGGCGTGCGCCGTAGCATGGTTGCGAAAGCGCTCGGTTTCCGCATCGAGCGCGGCAGCGTCGAGATCGGGTCGCGCGGTGCGCGACCAGGCGAGATCCTCTTCGTCCGGCTTCCAGCCGTCAGGCAAAGCGTGCGCGTGCGCTTTCGGCGGCGGCGGCGCCGCCAGCATTCCCTCCCCTTCCTTTCCCTTCCCTTCCGATTCCCTTCCCTGCGGAGACTCACCTGAAGGTGCAGGCAATTTGGACTGCGCTTCCCTCGGGCCGATATGCTGATGCCGGCCAAAGCTTGGAATGTGCGCGTAGCCTTCGCCGTAGGTCACGACCAGACCGCGCGCGAACAGTTCCTCGGCGAGGCCGGCGAAGTCGCAGGCATCGTCGGGCAGATAGCGGCGCTTGAGCACGCCGGGCGACCACACCAGCCGACCCTCGCGGTCGGCCTCGCACCACAGCCCGACATAGAGCAGGCGGGCGAGCGGGCTGAGCGCGCAGATGTCGTCGGAGGTGAAGAAGTCGGGCTTGATGGTGCGGATGCGGGCCATGCGGAATCCTCCAGTCAGGTCGAGGGCGATCGGCAATCGGGCGTGACCGGTCCAAGCATGCGGCGCTCGCGGGCCGCCACGGAGCGCAGGTCGGACGCGCCCAGCAGGCGGTTGCCGACACGGTAGCAGCGGCGGCTGCCCTTCAGCTCGGCATGCACGGCAAAACCCCGGCGGCGCAGGAACTCCACGTCGTCGAGGAGCGCGCCGTAGAGCGCCTTTTCGCGCCGGGCGACCTCGCGGCGCAGCCGGGCGGTATGGCGCAGTTCGCTGGCAAGGACGGTCATGCGATTATCCTGCGATAATCGCACTTACGAGTCAAACAGTATAATTGCGGTTTACGCTCTATTGCGCTTGACGCAATTCAGGCTCACACTTCCTGCATGGATCTGAAATGGCTCGCCGAGCAGCTCGATCGGCCCGGTTACTCCCAGGCGGGCCTCGCCCGCGCCCTCGGCAAGGACGCCGCCGCCGTCAACCGGATGCTGAAAGGCACCCGCCTGATCAAGGCCAACGAACTGCCGGTCATCGCCCAGTACCTGAATTCGACGCCGCCCGGCACCGACGAGCACGGCTATCCGCTGTCGATCCGCGCGGTGCAGCAGGGCGGCGACCGCGCCGACGTGGCGGTGTGGGCGTCGGCCGAGGCCGGCTCCGACGGCGCCATGGTGCTGACCAGCGAACCGATCGACTACATCCGCCGCTCCGAGCGCATGCAGGGCGTGAAGAACCCGTTCGCCTTCTATGTCATCGGCACCTCGATGAGCCCGGCGATCGAGCATGGCGACCAGGTCGTGGTGAATCCCGCCATCCCGCCCCGCCCGGGCTGCGATTGCGTTTTCATCCACGACGACGGCGACGGCACGATGCGCGCCCTGGTCAAGCGCCTGGTCAAGAGCAACGCCGATTCCTGGCGCGTGAAGCAGTTCAACCCGGCCAAGGAATTCGACCTGCCGAAGCGGCGGTGGCCGAAGGCGCTGATGATTACGGAGAAGAGATACGGATAGAGGGCGGCGCGCGTAGCGCCTTGCGAAGCAAGGCGACGGCGGATGCGTGGGGCTAGGGCCGCCAAAGGCGCTTGTTTACAAGCGCCGACGCGGCCCGGTCGGGCGAAGCCCGAAGCCCAGCGTCCGCGCAGTTCAAATTGCGCTCGTCTGGTCCAGCAAGCCTCAAGAATCTGAAACGTGCGCAATAGGCGCCGCGCGGGCGCTAGCTTTCGGCAGCTTCGCTGCCGACCGGGGCGCGGGCGCCCCTAAGCCAACGCACCCGCTAACGCGAGCTTCGCTCGCGTTTATTCAAACCCGCAATCTTTCGGCGTCTTGTTCAGCCAGGCCTTCTGGCTGCCTTCCTTGAAGCAGCCGTCGAGCCAGCCGCCGCTGTAGGTGTCGGTGCCTGCGGTCAGAGTGCCGCGCCCGTTGGGGCGGTCCTTGGCCCAGTCGCCCACATACTTGATGCCGTTGGGATAGGTCAGCGTGCCACGGCCGCTGCGCTGGCCGTCGCGGAACATGCCCTCGTAGCGACGGCCGTCGGCGTACTGCAGCACGCCGTTGCCGTGCATCTTGCCCTTCGACATGTCGCCTTCGTAGCGGTCAGTCGCGTTGCCGTTCAGCATCCACTGCAACACGCCGTGGCCGCTCGCCTGGCCGCCGACGCACTCGCCGGTCCAGGTCACCGAGGCGACCGGATTGGGCACCTGGATCCAGGTCTTGCAGCCGCCGCTGCGCGCGATCGTGATCCAGCCCGGCGGCATCGGCGGCACGGCCGACTGGGCGAGGCCCTCGCCCGCCGACACCAGCGCGGCGAGCGAAAAAGCGATCTGAAGGAGAAACGGACGCATACGGAGAATAGACTAAAACCAAGTGCCTGTGGGTATCAGCGCTCTTGCCGCAGATCGACGCACGGATCGCGCGTAGACTTCCGAAGCATGGCTCCGCCGAAGACCAGCCCATGACCGCCGCGTCGATCGATCCGCCGCCGATCCCCTACTCGATCCGCCTGTTCGAGCGCACGCAGATCAGTGCCGTTGTCGTCGGCTGGATCAACGCCGCGCTCACCTACCGCCTCCTGCTGCACGAGCGCATCGGCCCACTCGGCTATGCTGCGGCCATGATCGTCCTGTCGGGCATCGTGGCCCTGCTGATGTTCCGCATCGCCCGCCGGCGCAGCTCGATCTGCAAATGGATCCTGGTGATGCTGTCGGCGGCGATGATCGCGCCGTGGCTGGCGCTCCTGAAACGCATCGGCGTCGGCGACCTGCAGGGCATCCTGCTGCTGTTCCAGGGCGGCCTGCAGCTGCTTGCGCTGTTCCTGCTGATCCGCGCGGACGCACG
>CAYZQZ010000058.1:0-14385 GCA_964480235.1 uncultured Reyranella sp.
GCCGATCGCCAGCACGATGCCGAACATGGTGGACAGGTTGATGGTGAAGCCGAGCGCGGCCATGGCGGCGAAGGCGCCGATGATCGTCACCGGGATGGTGGTCGCCGGCACCAGCATGGCGCGCCAGTCCTGCAGGAAGATGACGATGACGATCAGCACCAGCAGGCCCGCCTCGAGCAGGGTCATGAAGACTTCCTGGATCGAGGCATGGACGAACATGGTGGTGTTGAACGGCACGCTGTAGTCGAGGCCGGGCGGGAAGGCCTTCTTCAACTCCTGCATCTTCTTCTCGACCAGCGTGGCGACGCTCAGCGCATTGGCCTCGGGCAGCTGGTAGATCGCGATGCTGCCGGCCGGCTTGCCGTCGAGGCGCGAGTCCTGGGTGTAGGTCTGGGCGCCCATCTCGATCCGGGCGACGTCCTTCATGCGCAGGATCCTGCCGCCGTCGGCGTTCGATGCCTTGACGACGATCTCGCCGAACTGCTCGGGATTGACCAGCAGGCCCTCGATGTCGAGCGTGTACTGGAAGTTCTGGCCCTTGTCGGCCGGCGGCATGCCGATCTGGCCCGCCGTCACCGACTGGTTCTGCGACTTGATCACCTGGATGATGTCGCTCGGTCCCAGCCCATACGAATAGAGCTTGTCGGGATCCATCCAGATGCGCATCGAATACTTGCCGACGCCGAGCACCGTCACGTTGCCGACGCCCGGCACGCGCGCCAGCTCGTTGACCAGGTTGATGGTCGCGTAGTTGCTGAGGTAGAGGCCGTCGTACCGGTTGTCAGGCGAGTAGAGCGACACGATCTCCAGGATCGACGTCGATTTCTTCTGGACCGTCAGGCCCTGCGCCTGGACCGCCATCGGCAGCGAGGCGAGGGCGGCGCTCACCTGGTTCTGCACCAGAACCTGCGCGAAGTTGAGGTCGGTGCCGATCTCGAAGGTGACGGTGAGGGTGTAGGTGCCGGCGTCGGTACTGGTCGACTGCATGTAGATCATGCCCTCGACGCCGTTGACCTGCAGTTCGACCGGCAGCGCCACCTCGTTGATGATCGTCATCGCCGAGGCGCCGGGATAGTTGGTCGTCACCTGCACCGTGGGCGGCACGATGTTGGGGTACTGCGCCACCGGCAGGGTGAACAGCGACACGCTGCCGATCAGCACGATGACGATGGCCAGCACGTTGGCCAGCACCGGCCGCTCGATGAAGAACTTGGAGATCATGGCCCTAGGCTCCGTCGTCCAGCTGGACGACTAGTTGGACGAAGGAGGGACGGCGATGGTCGTCAGCTTCGGAACCACCTTGGCGCCGGGCACCGCCTGGCCGGTGGTGCTGAGCACGACGCGGTCGTCGGCATTGAGGCCCTTCTCGATCGCACGCAGTCCGCCGACCAGCAGGACGCCGGCGGTGACGCGGCGCTGCTCGACGACATTGTCCTTGTTGAGCACCAGCAGGTACTTGCCGGACTGGTCCTCGCCCAGCACGCGGTCGGGAACGGTCAGCGTATCAGCGGACTTGTCGGCGGTCGGCACGCGCACGCGCACGAAGAAGCCGGGCAGCAGGGCGCGCGTCGGATTCTTGAACAGGCCGCGGACCATGATCGTGCCGGTCTGGGTGTCGATCGTCGGCGAGGCGTAGTTGACGTTGCCCTTGTGCGGGAAACCCTCCTCGTTCATCAGGCCGATCTCGATCGGGATCTGGGCGAGCTGCTCGGGCGTCAGCGGCTTGCCGTTGCCGACGGTGCCCCTGATCTTCAGGACTTCCTGCTCGCTGAGATTGAAGGTGACATAGATCGGGTCGAGCTGGACCACGGACGCGAGCTTGGTCGCCGTCGAACTGCCGACCAGCTCACCGACCGAGACGAGGTGGGTGGTGGCGATGCCGTCGAACGGCGCCTGCACCTTGGTATAGCCGAGATTGGCCTGGGCGATGGCGAGGCTGGCGGTCTGGTTGTCGACGTTGGCCGCCGCCGAATCGCGCTTGGCCTTGGCCTGGTCGTAGGTGTTCTGGGCGCTGACGTTCTGGCGCAGCAGGGTCTCCTGGCGGGAGAACTCGGCCTGTGCATTCAGCAGTTGCGCCTTGGCCGATTCGACCTCGGCGATGCCCTGGTTGACCTTGGCCTGATAGATCGTCGGGTCGATCTGGTAGAGCAGGTCATCCTTCTTCACCAGGGACCCGTCGACGTAGTTCTGGGCGATGAGGAAGCCCTCGACCCGGGCGACCAGATCGACGGTGTTGAAGGCCACCGTGTTGCCGGTCTGGATGATGAAGGGGGTGACGGCCTGCTTGAGCGGCACCGCAACGCTGATTTCGGCGGGCGGTGGCGCCACGAGCTTGTTCTCGGGTTTGCAGCCGGCCAACGAGACCGCCAGCAGCGAGAGAAAAATCGGCGCCGTTACGCGGGTGGTGATCAATTTAGCGCTCCCCAACAGTGGGCTAGCGATAGCGCATCCGGGCGGTGATTGCCACACGCCGCGAAATCGTGAAGAGCGGGCATTTGACCCCATTCGTCGCAGCAAAGATGATACAAGCGGAACGTTCAGCCCATGCCGCCATTTCTCGCCAAAGTGACCACTGCCCAGGGGCTGGTGAAACCGCCCATCGTCGCCAACTGCGCCACCGAACAGGAAGCCATGCGCTTGCTGAAGGCCGGCGCCAACGACAGCGACACGATCGAAATCAAGGGCCCGATGCCCCTGACGATGAAAATTGCCTTCGGCAACGTTCCCGAGGGTTCGGCGGTTTTCCGCTACGACTGGATCTGGCCGGCCGACGGCAAGGACCCCAAGCCCTTCTGAGTCGTCGCCATTTCCGCGGCCGGCTTGCTTGTGCGGGAATCGCTGTGGCACGGTCCTCCAGCCTTTTGGACCATTTGCTTTTGAACAGGGGAGAGCGGAGTCCGCTCCGCGCCAGCCTATGAGCCTCCAAGCCCAGCCGCCGTCGCGCGCCACAGGTCCGTCCTACGGCTTTTCGATCCGCACCCATCTGCTGCGCCTGATCGCAGCAGTCATCCTTCCGATGCTGGCGCTGGCCGGGGTGCTCGCCTGGTACTACGGCTCGGCCGCCCGCCAGACGATCGAGGCCGAGCGGCTCGACGTCGCCAACAACCTCGCCAACCTGCTGGACCGCGAGATCGGCACCCTGGGCGGCTTCCTGAACGGCTTGTCGATCTCGCCCGGTTTCCGCTCCGGCGAGGCCGGTGTCGTCGAGGTCACTGCGGTGCTGGCGCGCGAGCGCGGCTTCGAGGTCCTGGCGCTGTTCGACCGCACCGGCGCACCCCAACTCGTCGTGCCGCCGCAGGCCAAGGACCTGCTGGTTTCCGGCGCCGATGCCGGCGTGCCGGAAGTGATCGGCGGCCGCGCTCTTTATCTTTCGGATATCAAGGAAGTCGCCGCCGCCAAGCCGGGCCTGTTCTTCGTCTCCGTGCCGGTCGTGGTCGACGGCCGCGTCGCCTATGTCCTGAGCGGCGGCGTCTCGCCAAAGCGCCTGCAAGCGCTGTTTGCCGAGGCGGGGCTGCGTCCGGGCTGGGGCAGTGGCATCGTCGATCGCTCGGGCATCCTGGTCGCGCGCTCCCGCGACGCCAATCTCTATGTCGGCAAGCCGGCGCAGGCGCCGATGGTGGCGGCGGCGAAGGGCGAAGCGCCGTCCGGATTGTTCGACGTGATCGATCGCGACGGAATCGACGTGCGCAACTCGTACTTCCGCTCGCCGCTCAGCGGCTGGACGGCGGGCGTGGCGGTACCGGCCTCGGTCGTGAACGCGCCGATGTGGCATACCGCGATGATTCTTGCGGTGGCCGCCGTGTTCTTCATCCTGGTCAGCCTGATCCTCGCGCTGCTGGTCGCGAGCCGCATCACCCGTGCCGTGCACCAGCTTGGACAGGCTGTTGTCGCCTTCGCCACGGGCGAGCCGGTCGCAGTGCCCACCACGACCCTCACCGAACTACGCGACGTGTTGAGCCTGATCGAGGGCACGGCCGCGGTCGGACCCAGTCGCCCCTATCCGCCGAACCGCGGATGAGTTCGCTCTCCGACGGGCAGCCGCCCTCCGGGCCGCCTCCCGCCGGAATCCTGCGTCCGCCCCTGCTGCCCCGGCTGCTCGCGCCGCGCCTGCCGTTCTACTACGGCTGGGTCGTGCTGGGCTGTCTCTGCCTGTCGGGCTTTGCCCGGCAGGGGCCGGCGGTGGCCACGCTCTCCGTATTCGTGGTGCCGATGACGGCCGAATTCGGCTGGTCGCGCGCGGCGATCGCCGGTGCGGTCTCGCTGGGCGGCGTGCTGGCCGCCGTCGTGGCGCCGATGCTCGGGCCGCTGATGGACCGTCGCGGCGCGCGGCTGATGCTGTGCCTCGCCGTCCTCGGCACCGGGCTCTCGACCATGGCGCTGTCGCTTACCCACTCGCTGCTCTTCTTTTATCTGCTGTTCTGCTTCGCGCGCATGATCTGGGCGGCTCCGTTCGAACTCGGCCTCTACGGCGCGCTCAACAACTGGTTCGTGACGCGGCGGCAGCAGGCGACCTCGATCGCCACGCTGTTCCAGATGTCGGGCCTGGTCGCCATGCCGATCCTGGCGCAGTACGCCATGCGTGACGGCGACTGGCGCGCGGGCTGGCTGGCGATCGGCATTACTGTGCTGACGGTGGGCTTCCTGCCGACCTGGGCGCTGCTGGTCCGCCAGCCCGAGGACCTCGGGCTCGCGCCCGACCGCGCCTCCGGTGGCGGCGGCGCGACCGCGAAAGAGCCTGCCTACACCCGCCGGCAGGCGATGCGCACCTCCGCCTTTTGGCTGCTCGCGCTGTTCACCGTGCTGGTCTTCCCGGTGCAGGCCGGCGTCAGCCTGCACCAGGCGCCGCATCTGATCGAGCGCGGCTTCTCGCCGATCCTCGCCGCGACGGTGATCAGCGTGTTCTCGGCAATGTCGGCGGTGGCGAGCCTGACCGTGGGCTTCCTGCCGCGGCGCTGGCCGATCCGCGCCAGCATGACGGCGGCGGCACTGCTGATGAGCGCCGGCGCCTTCGGCCTGATCGGCGTCAGCGACCCCAGGGTGGCGTTCGTGGCCGCCGGCTTGTTCGGGCTGGGCATCGGCGCCGTCATGACGTCGCTGCCGGTCGCGTGGGCCGACTACTTCGGGCGCGGGAGCTACGGCGCCATCCGAGGAACGGCGCTCTCGCTGCAGGTGGTGGCGCAGGCGGTCGGGCCGCTGCTGTCGGGCGCGTTGCGCGATCTCAGCGGCAACTACACCTATTCCCTTGTGACCTTCGGAATTTCAGCGTTGGTCGCAGCGGCCGTAGCGCTCGCGGCCCGTCGGCCGATACCTGTGCTACAGTAAAGTCGGGGAGCTTCGGGGGAAGAATCTTACCATGTGGAGCGTGATCCAGGGAAAGCTGTCGCTGGTGTTCGGCGGCGTGGCTCAACTCGCGTCCGACCACCCGGTGTTGTGCGCGCTCTATTTCGTGCCGCTGATCCTGTTCGCTCTCGTGCTGCTGCGATCGCTGTGGCGGCAGCAGGGGCAGCTCGCCTTCTGGATGGCTGCCTGCATCGTGATGTTGAACGTCGTCTTCTCTTGGGGCGACGACTCCTACACCCACACATACCGCATCGTGGCGCTGGCTGAGCAGTTCAAGCACGGCGAACTCGGCATGCTGCTGACCAATCCGACGACCGGGCAGGTCCTGCCGGTATTCGTCTTCTACAGCGTGCTCCCCTATCTGCCGCCGACCCTGCTCAACCTCATGGGCGTGCCGGCGGCCGTGGCCTTCAAGCTCACCCTGATCGCCCTGTATCTCGGCTTCTCCTTCGGCCTGCAGACGCTGGTGCTGGCGCAGCGCGAGGGCAGCGGGCCACGCCGGCCGCAGGCCGCCGAATGGCTGATCGCGGCGCTCTTCCTGTTCGCCAACTATGTCTATGCGCTGTGGTGCACGCGCGCGGCCTTCGCCGAGATCTGGGTCTATTCCTTCATTCCCTGGGTGGTCGCGGGCATCGTCGCGGGGTATCGCACCTCGACACTCACGGGCCTGATTTTCCTGCAGGCCTGCGGCCATCCGATCGTGCTGGCGCAGAGCCTCGTCTGCGAGCTGGTGGCGCCGCTCTGCCTGTCGCGCCTGTCGCTGCCGGAGTTGATCCGGCGCAGCCTGGTGCCGCTTGCGCTTGCCATGCTGCTCGCCGTCCCGTTCTGGCTGCCGCAATTCCTGTGGAAGGACCTCATTCTCGGTCCCGAGGCGCTGCCCAACGACTTCCTGCTGTCGTTCCTGACGGCATTCGACATCGTGCACCCGCGGGACTTCCGCGCCATCGGCCCGTGGCTGCCACTCGCCTTCCTGGCGATGGTCGTCTATTCGCGCGGCCGGCTCGACGGGCGGGTGTGGACCGTGGTGGTCGTGTGGCTCGCCGTGCTGGCGGTGCAGTCGGTCTACCTCAGTGCGCTGGTCGCCCAGGTGCCGGTGCTCAATCTCTCGGTCTTCATCTGGCGCCTCATGCTGCCGGCTTCCTTCCTGGGGTTCGCCGTGCTGCTCGCGGGCTGGCGGCAGGCCGGACCGACCTCTGCCTGGATGCCGGCCATCCTGGTGCCGCCGGCGATCGCAGCGATGATCTGGGTCTCGCTCGGCCAGGCGCCGCGCTACTTCGTGAAGCTGATGCAATCGGGCAGCGACCGGCATCTCTTCATCGATTACGACAAGGGCGACGGCATCTGGGGCATCCGCGAATTCATGCCGCGCTATGCCGGCCAGCCCAATACGTGCCCTGCCGAGGGCGAGGTGCAGAAGGTGCCGTACGCCGAGATCCGAAAGGGTCTTGTCCCCGGCCGGCCTTACGTCGCGGTCAAGGACGGCCCGATCGGACTGGTGAATTACCGGCAGAACGACGAGGCCGTAACGACCGGCGCCTGCGGTCCCGATCTCGTGCTGGGTCCTCTGAAAGCAGGCCGGAAGCTCACGGTGAGCGAAGGATGGCTGGACGGTCTGGCTTACCTGCGCGGGCTCGACTTGCTGGCGGTGCTGGTCGGCATGTTCGCGCTGGGCGGGCGCGGCAGCAGCCGGCGGCGCACCCAGGGCTGGAAGACGTAGTCCAGCAGGTGCGCGAGCGCGAAGCTCAGCGCCACCACGACGATCAGGTCGACAAAGGGCGGGAAGGGGTGCAGCACATTGAAGGCCTGCACCAGCGGGTAGTGCACCAGGTAGAGCGCGTAGCTCAGCCCCGCGACGTAGAGCATGAACGGCGTCGCGGGCTTCGCCAATCGCTCCGCCAGCCGGACCACCGGACCGGGCGCCAGTGCGAGCGCGCTTGCCACCACGGTCAGCGCCAGTTTGTTGGCGAGATGCACGGGTGAGAATGCCCACAGCAGGGCGAGCACCACGATCGCCAGCGCGATCCTGGCCGGCAGGCGAAGATCGAGGTGGAAACGCTGCGGGACGCCAGCAGCGCCGCGCAGGCCTTGCGACAGCAGCGCCCACACGAGGAACGAGAAACACAGGCTGAAGTCGAACAGGCGTTCGAAGTCGAACTTCTCCGGCTGCGACAGCGGCAGGTGGGCGAAGCTCAGCCCCAGCGTGAACATGAAGGCGCCTGTGCCGAGCGACACGGTGTAGCCCGCGCGCACCAGCCTTGTGATCAGCACGCCGCCCAGCCACATCGCGAAGAAGGAAAAGGCGTGCAGCAGCCACATCGCGGGCGCGGGCAGCGGCGTGAAGTAGAGCGCGATGCCGACCGCGATGCTGCCCAGCAGCAGCGGCAGCAGCAGGCGCGGCACCAGCATGATCAGGATGAAGGCCGCGTAGTAATAGAGCTCGTAGCTGAGACTCCAGGACGGGATGAAGAAGCGCAGCGGATTGAGCGGGCTCCAGTCGAGCGTCTGCAGGAAGAACAGATTGCCGATCAGCTGCCAGAAGCCGAAATGCGCGCCGCAATCCAGCATGGCGGCAAGGCTGATCGCCAGCACGACATAGTAGATCGGCAGGATGCGCAGCAGCCGGGCCCGGAAGTAGAGCCCGGGGCTCTCGTAGTCCTGCAGCGCGATCACGCAGCCGGACAGCACGAAGAACCCCATCACCGCCTCGACCGAATAGGCGGCGATCGCCACGACCGGCGCGAATTGCGGCACATCGGCGCCCTCGCAGTAGACGTGGTTCAGCAGCACCACCAGCGCGCAGGCGGCGCGCAGGAATTCCAGGCCCTTGAGGCGGGTATGGAGGGCGGCGTTCGCCGGCATCTCAGATGCGCAGCCGGTTGAAGACGAAGCGCGGCAGGTTGCGCACGACCGCCATGATCAGCGCCCAGCGCGCCGGCGCGTAGACCTCGAAGCGGCCGGCATCGATCGCCTTCACCATGCGTTCGGCGACTTCCCGCGGCGAGGCGAGCTTGCGGCCGGCCGCCTTGTGCTCGGCCGCCATCGGCGTATCGGTCGGGCCGGGCTTGACCAGCACGACTTTCACGCCCTGCCGGGCGAGGCGATGGTCGAGGCCCTGGGCATAGCGCTCGATCAGGCCCTTGCAGGCGCCGTAGGTGTAGTTCACCGCCCGGCCGCGGTCGCCCGCGACTGAGCCGATGATCACCAGGGTGCCGCGCCCGGCCTCGGCCATGTGCCGCGCGAAGGCTTCGGCGAACAGGGCGGGCGAGACGGCGTTGACCTCCAGCACCTCGCGGCAGAAGGCGAGATTGGTCTCGGCCTTGGTCTGGTCGGCAAGCCAGCCATGGGCGACTATCGCGATATCGAGTGGGCCGTCCTTGGCGGCATCGGCGGCAAGGGTGTCGATCGCGGCGGTGTCGAGAAAGTCGACCTGCCGCACGGCAATGCGCGAGTCCGGGCTGCGCACCCTGAGATCGGCGGCAATGCGTTCGGTGCGCGTGGGATCGCGCGCCACCAGCAGCAGCTCGGCAGGTTCGCGCTCGAGCCATAGCCGGCAGCAATGCTCGGCGATCACCGAGGTGGCGCCGATCACGACGATGCGCTTGAGCCTGGTCATGTCAGCTCCCCATCAGTCGGCGCGACATCGCCGAGCTCATGCCCGGATCGCGGAAGGCCGCGAAGCCCGCGAGGCCCGGATAGGTCTTTTCGAACAGCGCGCGGGGCATGCGGGCATCCTTGGCAGGATAGATCCGGCCGCCGGCCTCGCTCACGATGGCGTCGAGCCGCTCGAACAGTGCCAGGGTCGCGGGCCGGTTCTGGAAGTCCAGCGCCAGGGTCGTGCCGGGCTGCACGAAGCTCAGCCGTCCGGCCGGCCTGATGTCGCCGAACGTCTTCAGCACCGCCAGCACCGAGCCTTCGCCCGATGCCGCGATCGCCTTCAGCATCTCCGCCGTGGCGTCGCGCGCGCTCTCGGGCGGCACGACGCTCTGGTATTGGTAGAAGCCGCTCGGTCCATAGGCCCGGTTCCAGTCGCTGATCGCGTCGAGCGGATACAGGAAAGGCTCCTGCGGCACGGTCTGCAGGCCGCGCTTGCGGACACCCAGGGCGTAGTAGGTGGCATTGAGCGGCTTCAGCGACAGCCGGTTCACCAGCGAGAGCGGCGGGGTGAAGGGCATCACGAGATTGAGCCCCTGCGAGACGGTACGGCTCTGGTCCGCCGCCGGCCGTCCACGCATGAACAGACCCTTCAACTCGGGCGCGGTGCAGTCGATCCACGAGACCGTGTGCTCCCACTCGTTCAGGCCCTCGTTGGACAGGGCAAAGAAGGCATCGAGGCCGGCATAGGGCACCGTCTCGGCCTCGAGCCACGGCCCCGGCGAGCGCTTCAGCTGAAGCTCCGCCTGCACGATCAGGCCGGTGAGGCCGAGCCCGCCCACGGTGGCGGCGAACCACTCGGGGTTGAGGTCGCGTCCGCACACGATGGTCTCGCCGGTCGTGCGCATCAGCTCCAGCCGCACGACATGGTCGCCGAACGTGCCGGTGTGGTGATGATTCTTGCCGTGCACGTCGTTGGCGATCGCGCCGCCCACCGTGACGAACTGGGTGCCCGGGACCACCGGCAGGCTGAAGCCGCGCGGCAGGACGAGGCGCTGGATGTCGCGCAGCACGACGCCTGCCTCGCAGGTCAGCCGGCCGGTCTGTTCGTCGAAGGCGATGAACTTGTCGAGGCCGCGCGTGCTGAACAGACGGCCGTTGGGATTGAGCGCCTCGTCACCGTAGCTGCGGCCGAGTCCGTGGGCGATTCCCTGAAGGCCGCCGGCCAGGGCGCGCGCAGCCATGGTGCGGTCGGCGAGTTCGACGACATCGTGCGGCGCATGGCTCAACCGCCCCCAGGAGGAGACTTCTCTCATCTGCCTGAATTTGCAGTGACGACCGACGTGGGAGTCGGCTCGCCGCTTGGCTCAATGATCACAGTCCGTAGCCATCCCGTGCGGATGACAGTATAAGTCCGCGGCGCGCATGACACCATCGATCGCAAGCCAGACCGGCGGCCAGATTGGCGGCTTGATCCGCCTGATGC
Organism: uncultured Reyranella sp.; assembly: GCA_964480235.1. Lineage (GTDB taxonomy): Bacteria > Pseudomonadota > Alphaproteobacteria > Reyranellales > Reyranellaceae > Reyranella. The sequence goes on from CAYZQZ010000058.1 coordinate 10,418, forward strand.
GGCCCAAGCAGTGGGTGAAGAACGCCTTTGTCCTGGCGCCGCTGATATTTGCACGTGCTTTCAACGATCCCACCGCTGTCATCGAGGCGCTGATTGCAGTCGCGCTGTTCTGCGCCGCCTCGTCGGCCAGCTACATCGTCAACGACCTGCATGACCGCGAGGCCGACCGTGCGCATCCGACCAAGCGGAACAGCCGTCCACTGGCTTCCGGCCGGGTGACGATGGGGCCGGCACTGGTGCTGCTGGTCGCGCTCTATGTCCTGCTGATCTCGACCTGGTTCTGGTCGAAGCCGCTGGCGATCGCGCTGTTCGCCTACGTGGCGCTCAACCTCGCCTACACGTTCTGGCTGAAGCACCAGCCGGTGCTCGACATCTTCTCGATCGCGGTCGGCTTCGTGCTGCGCGTCTATGGCGGCGCCGCCGTGCTGCAGGTGCCGCTGTCGAGCTGGATGGCGATCACCACGCTCTGCCTCGCGCTCTATCTCGCCGCGGTGAAACGCCGCCAGGAATTCGCCCATGTCGGCAGCGAGAGCCGCAAGGTGCTGGAGAACTACACGCCGGCGCTGATCGACCGCTATGCCGAGATGTCGGCGGTCGGCGCGCTGATCTTCTACAGCCTGTTCGTGATGTCGGCCTCGCCCGGCCTGGTCTGGACCATCCCGCTCGTGATCTTCGGCATGTTCCGCTACTGGTACGTGGTCGAGAAGCTCGAGGGCGGCGAATCGCCGACCGACGTGGTGCTGACCGATATCCCGCTCGCCCTCACCATCGGCATATGGGCGGGGCTTTGCGTGGTGTTCCTGCGCGGCTAGAGCCGCTCACTCCACCGTCATGCCCGCATCGCGTACGATCGTCTCGTAGCGCTTGCGTTCGGCCACGATGAAGTCGGCGAACTCCGCCGGCGTGCTGCCGACCGGGTCGCCGCCCTGCTGTGAAACGACGGTGCGCACGGTAGGCGTGGCGACCGCCTTGACGATCTCGTCAGACAGCCTTTTGAGCAGATCCGGGTTCATGCCCTTGGGACCCACGACGCCGTACCATGCCACCGACTGGTAGCCCGGGATGCCGGCCTCGGCGACGGTCGGCACGTCGGGATAGTCCGCGCTGCGCCTGGTCGAACTCACGGCCAGCGCCTTGAGCTTCCCCGAGGTCACGATCTCCTTGGAACTCGGCTGGATGATGACCAGGTCGAGGTTGCCCGCCATCAGGTCGAGCTGGGCGGGATTGCCGCCCTTGTAGGCGACGTGGGTCATGGTGAGGCCGGCCATGTGGGCGAACAGGGCACCTGCAAGGTGCTGCGAAGAACCGTTGCCGCCCGAGCCGTAGGTCAGCGGCTTGGGTGACTTCTTCGCGAGCTCGATCAGGTCGGCGAGCGTCTTCACCGGCAGCGAGGGATGCACCAGCACGAGCTGCGGGAAGGTCGCGAGCAGGCTGATCGGCGTGAAGTCGGCGATGCCGTCGTAGGGCAGCTTCTTGTAGATCAGCGGATTGATCGCGTGGCCCATCGCCACGGTCGAGAGCGTGTAGCCGTCGCCCGGCGCCTTGGCGACGATTTCGCCCGCCACGACGCCGTTGGCGCCGGCGCGATTGTCGGCAACGACGGTCTGGCCCCATTTCTCCTGCAGGTGCTGGCCCACCGCGCGCGCCAGCAGGTCGGTCGTACCGCCCGGCGCGAAGGGGATGACCATGCGGATCTGCTTGTCGGGGTAGGCGGCTTGGGCGTGGGCATGGCGCGCACCCACGAGGCAGGGCGCGGCGATGGCGGCTGCGCCGGCCAGAAGAGTGCGGCGTTTCATTGCAGGTAGTATCCCGACGGCGTGCCCTTGACGGTGGTGCGCTCGAGATGGCGGATCTCCCCTTCGGCGTAGTCGCCCAGCGCGATGTGCATGGTGCAGCGGTTGTCCCACAGCACGATGTCGTCCTGCCGCCACTGGTGACGGTAGATGAACTGCGGCCGCGTCGCATGACGCACCAGATAGTCGATGATCGGCTTGCTCTCTTCCTCGGTCATGCCGACCAGGCTGGAGACCTTCTCGCCGATATATAGTGCCTTGCGACCAGTCTCGGGGTGCACGCGCACCAGCGGCTGGGCGATCGGCGGATTGATCTTGGTCTGCTCGCGCTCGCGCTCGGTGTTGGGATCGGTGACCTTGCGCCGGCCGGTATGCACGCCGTGCAGCGGCTCGATCATCTTCTTCATGCCGTCCGACAGCGTGTCGTAGGCCCTGTACATGTTGGTGAACATCGTGTCGCCGCCGACCGGCGGGATGGTGATGCCGCGCAGCAGGGAGCCGAGCGACGGCTCGAGCGTGAACGACATGTCGGAGTGCCATTGCTGGCCGGTGTACTTGGAGGCCGATTCCTTGCCGTCCTTCTCCGGGATGTTGGTCACCAGCAGCAGCTCGGGATAGTCGGGGTGCCGGTCGCGCGGCAGCGAGTCGTGCCGGTCGAGTTCGCCGAAGCGGCGGCTGAAGGCGATGTGCTGCTCGCGGCTGATCTTCTGGTTCCGGAACAGCAGGATGCCGCTTTCCAGGAACTTCGAGTGGATCTGGTCGAACTCGGAATTGCTGAGCGGCTTGGCGAGGTCGACGCCCTGGATTTCGGCGCCGAGCGCGTGGGACAGCGGTCGGAAGGTCAGGCTCATGGTGTCATCATTGCCGATTTCCGGACCCGAAAGCAGCCCGATTCGGCAAGGGTGCTATGAGAGATGTCCCATCATGCAAATGAGAGAGGACTGCCTACTCCCTTGCCGGCGGTATCTCGGTCAGCCACTTGCGGGCGTCGTGGATGCTGCGGAATACCCGCGCCGGGCGGCCGTCGACCTCCAGGCTGGCGAACAGGTGGGCGAACTCGCCGCGCTCGGGATTGGCCACGAATGCCACCGCGCCGCGCGGCCTGTCGGTCGGCGCTTCGCGAATCATCTTCACGAGAGCGCGCAGCTCCTGCTCGGTGAATCCCGGATGCGCATCGATCACGTTCAAGATCTTGCGATAGTGGATCAGGTTGTTCTTCTGGATCTCGAGCGCGAACTCGACGAAGTCCGAGAGCTGCATCTCGCCTTCGAACAAGCCGATCACCAGCCGATCTGGATGATAGAACGTGGTGCGCACCGGCATGCGGCCACAGTAGGGGAAGGCTTCCTCTCCCGACAAGTCTTCGCGTCGATATCGTCATCGCCAGTGCGGTAATCGTGAAACCGGTTGCGATCGACGCGCCGGTTCACACACAGTTGCGTCCGTCCGCGATGCGCGCTGGAGTTGTCCCGCCTGAAGCCCGCGGGCATGCTTGCAACAGGATCGATCCGACGGAATGCAGGACAGGCACGTCCCCTATCTCGCGGCGCACTATTGAGTCGCATTGGGTGCCGCCAGTATCGCCGGGGCCAACGGCGGCGATTTCGTCGCCGAGTACCTGGGCATCGGTCATGTCAGGGGCCTGCCAGTGCTGGGGCTCGCGCTGGCGGTGATCCTGCTGGTCGAGCGTCACGACCGGGCGATCCACACTGCCTGGTACTGGCTCGCCGTCGTAATGATCCGAATGGCGGCAACCAATCTCGCCGACTTCCTGACCGTCGACCTCCATCTCGGCCGGCCGCTCACGCTCGCGGGGCTCGGGGTTCTGCTGTTCGCGATCTTTCCGATGGCGCGTTCGGAGGCGCGCCTGCTGATGGCTTCGGTGCTGATGGCCCGGCCGCACAAGCGTGCCCGGCCGATGACCGACGCCGGCTACTGGTCGGCGCTGATCGTCGCCAGCGCCCTGGGTTCGGTCTTGGGCGACTGGTGCACCATCGGGCTCGAGCTTGGCTCGGCCCGCGCCTCGCTGCTTCTGGTCGCCCTGGCGGCGACGGCCTTCCTGCTGCAGGTCACGGGCTGGATCAGCCGGCTGCGCCTCTATTGGATCACCATCGTTCTGTTGCTTGCCGCCGGCACGACCGTCGCCGACCTGATGGCGCGCGACCCGCGCCTGCA
>CAYZQZ010000059.1:0-14077 GCA_964480235.1 uncultured Reyranella sp.
GCGGCCGCGCGCGATGCCGGCAAGCTGCCGCTCGAAGGCAAGGACTATGCGGTGAAGGACGGCGACGTCTTCCACTTCCGCTTCAACGTCTAGGAAGACTCGCCACTCCAGGCGGAGGCTGCTGCGCCGTGGCGGCGCGCCCAGCTACACGATCCGGCTGGTCTTGTTGCCCCAGTAGCGGTCGCGCAGCAGGCGCTTGTAGAGCTTGCCGGTCGGCAGGCGCGGCAGCTCGGCCTCGAATTCGATCGAACGCGGCACCTTCTGGCGCGCGAGATGCTTGGCGCAGAAGGCCAGCAATTCCTCGACAGTCGCCGCACCCGGCTCGACGCCGGGCATCAGCTGCACCACGGCCTTCACTTCCTCGCCGAGATCGGCATTCGGCACGCCGAAAACGGCAGCGTCGGCCACCTTGGGATGCGTGATCAGCAGGTTCTCGCATTCCTGCGGATAGATGTTCACGCCGCCCGAGATGATCATGAACGTCGCGCGGTCAGTCAGGTAGAGATAGCCGTCGGCGTCGACATAGCCGACATCGCCCACCGTGCTCATGCTGCCGTCGGGCGAGCGCGCTTCCTTCGTCTTCCCCGGATCGTTGAAGTATTCGAACGGAGTCGCGGTCTCGAACCACAAGGTCCCCGCGGTGCCAACCGGCTGCTCGTTCATGGCGTCGCCCAGCACGTGCAGCTTCCCCAGCAGCACCTTGCCGACCGTACCCTTGTGCGCCAGCCACTCCTTTGAATTGCACGCGGTGAAGCCCAGCCCCTCGGTGGCGCCGTAATATTCGTCGATGATCGGGCCCCACCAGGCGATCATCTGTTCCTTCACCTGCACCGGACAGGGCGCGGCGGCATGAATGGCGATCTCGAGGGAGGACAGGTCGTGCTTCTTGCGTGCCGCCTCCGGCAGCTTCAGCAGGCGCGAGAACATGGTCGGCACGAGCTGGCTGTGCGTCACGCGGTATTTCGGGATCAGCGCGAGATAGGCCTCGGGATCGAACTTCTCCATGATCACCGCCGTGCCGCCGGAGCGGATGGTAAGGCCGACGGCGGCCTGCGGTGCGGAGTGATAGAGCGGCGCCGGCGACAGATAGATCATGCCGTCGCGGTACTGCCAGAGCTTCAGCAGGAACGAGAAGATCGGCAGGTGGTTGGCCGGCGGATCCTCCGGCAGCGGCCGCAGGATGCCCTTGGGCCGGCCGGTCGTGCCCGACGAATAGAGCATCGCCGTGCCGAGCGACTCGTCGGGGATCGGCGTCGGCGGGAACCCCTTCGTCGCCTCCTCAAGGTTCAGCACGTTCTTGCCGTCCCCCGGCCCGTCGACAATCAGGCACAGTTCCACCTTGGGGCACAGCTTCACCGCCGCCAGTGCGACGTCCCGCTTGGCCTGCGAGGTGATCAGCACCTTCGACTGGCTGTTCTGCAGGATGTAGGCCAGCTCCTCGACGGTGAGGAACGAGTTCACGCACGTATAGTAGTGACCCGCGCGCTCGCCCGCGGCGCAGGCTTCGACGTAGCGCGGGTGGTTTTCCATGTAGATCGAATAATGGTCGAGCCGGCCGACCCCGCGCGCCCGCAGCAGGTGCGCCAGCCGGTTGCTGCGCGCCTCCAGCTCGCCGTAGCTGATGGTCTCGCCGGTTCCGGCCATGATCACGGCGGCGCGGTCGGGATGGCTCTTGGCCGTCTTGCCCGGGTACATGACGCTTCCTCTCCCCTATGCTCGACTCTTGTTGGAGCGATGTTTCGGGAGACGACGATGACCGTCAAGCTGATCAATCCGCCCACTCTCGCCACGCGCGGCGGCTATTCCCAGGTCTGCGAGGTGACCAGCGGCAAGCTGATCCTGATCGCCGGCCAGGTGCCGCACGACAAGGACGACAAGATGGTCGGCGACGGCAACTTCGAGGCCCAGGTCGAGCAGGTCTTCAGGAATCTCGGAGCCGCCCTGGCGGCCGCGGGTGGCGGCTGGAAGAACCTGGTGAAGATCAACAACTACTGCCACATCTCGGTGCCGCAGGAGCAGCGCAATTGCTACCGCGCGATCCGCGACCGCTTTGTCGACACCGCCGCGCCGCCGGTGAGCACCTTCATCTATGTGCCGCGGCTCGCCCAACCAAACTGGCTGTTCGAGATGGATGCGATGGCGGTGATCGACAGCTGATGCCGGGCCGGCGCGCCCTTCTCGCTGCGCTGCCAGCGGCGTTGCTGTGGAGACCTGCACGCGCCCGGGACTTCGGCGCGGCAGGACTCCAGCTCTACACGGTCAGAAGCCTGCTCGAACGCGACTATTCCGGCACCCTGGCGCGCGTGGCGGCACTGGGTTTCCGCGAGGTCGAGTTCGCCGGGGTCTATCCCTCGCCGTCGGCCGCAGAGACCCGGTCAATGCTCGATCGACATGGCCTGTCGGCGCCGTCCGGCCACGCCGAATACGAGACGCTCGCGCGCGATCCGGGCGCCGAGCTGCAGAAGGCCAACGAGCTTGGTCAGCGCTTCGTCGTCTGCCCCTCGGTCGACGAACACCGTCGCAAGACGCTCGACGACTGGAGGCGGATTGCCGCAGACTTCAATCGCATCGGCGAACAGGCGCTGCGCGCCGGGCTCACCTTTGCCTACCACAATCATGATTTCGAGTTTCGGCCAGTCGCCGGACAAATCCCCTACGACCTGCTGCTGGCCGAGACCAATCCGGCGCTGGTCAAGCTGGAGATGGATTTCTACTGGATGGCCAGGGCCGGGTACGATCCCCTCGCGTACTTCCGCGACTATCCCGGGCGATTTCCGCTGGTGCATCTCAAGGACATGAGCACCGACGGTTCGATCGTCGAGGTCGGCAGCGGCACGGTCGATTTCGCCCGCCTTCTTGGCGAAGCGACGGCCGCGGGCATCGTCCATGCCTTCATCGAGCACGACGACCCGACCGATCCGATGAAGAGCGCCGAGACGAGCCTGCGCTACGTGCGCGGCTTGCGGACCCGATAGACTCATCCTTCGAGGCGCGACCCTTCGGGTCGCTCCTCAGGATGAGGCTTGCTCGATCTGGATGCTATGCTGCTTCTGGCTCAGGCCGTCTTCGCCTTCAGCGTGTCGAGCTGCTGGCGGGCGCCGGCGATCATGCAGGCGAGATCGCCGGTGAGCATGACCATGTCGAAGCCGCGCTTTACCGCGCCGGCCGCGAAATCCGCACCGGCGCAGTGCATGACGCACTTGATGCCGGCCTTGTGGGCGGCCGCCAGGATCTTGTCGCAGGTCGCCATGTGCAGCGGATCGGGATTGTCGCCGCGCGGCGGCAGGCCGAGCGCGAAGGAGAGATCGGCCGGCCCGATGTAAACGGCGTCGAGGCCGGGCGTGGCGCAGATCGCGTCGAGGTTGGCCAGGCCCTCCTTGGTCTCGATCATCGCCATGACGACGATCTCCTTGTTGGCATTGGCGACATAGTCGGCGCCGCCGTAATGGACGGCGCGCACCGGGCCGGAGGAGCGCATGCCGACCGGCGGGTAGCGGCAAGCGGCCACCGCCCTCGCCGCTTCCTCGGCATTGTTCACCAGGGGAACGATGATGCCGTAGGCGCCGAGATCGAGGGCCTTCATGATGGCGGCCGGCTCGTTCCACGCGACCCGCACGACCGGCACGGTGTCGGTCTGGGAAATGGCCTGCAGCATCGGCGCGACGTCCTTCATTTCCGAAAGGCCGTGCTGGAGGTCGACGCACAGCGCGTCGAAGCCCTGGCGCGCCATGACCTCGGCCGTGAAGCCGTGGGAAACCGAGAGCCAACCCAGGGTCGCGCATTTGCCCGAAGCCCAGATTTTCTTGATCTTGTTCTCTCGCATGGTGGTCGCTCTCCCCGTGAATTGACGCCCGGATTGGGCCCGATCGAGGGGCCTTTATCAATGGCCGCGAGGCGACTGTGCCGCCCAGCGAGCAATGCGGGCGCGGTCGATCCGGCTCAACAGAACTGGCGCAGGGGTGCTAGATCACGCCCCCTTCTCTCGAGGTTCTTCAGCTCCGCGGAGGTGATGCCGAGCAGTCCCCCGAGAATCTCCTCGTTGTGCTGTCCCAAGGCGGGGCCGAGCGTGTCGATACCCCCGGGCGTCCCGGTGAGGCGCGGCACGACATTGGGCACCGCCAGGGTGCCGGCGCGGGGATCGCTCACCCGCGCGATGTTGCCGCGCGCGGCGTAGTGCGGATCGCGAAAGAGTTCGTCGACGGACGCGACGATTCCGCACGGCACCTCGGCCTGGTCGCACAGCCGGACCGCTTCCTGCTGCGTATGCTTCGCTGCCCAGTCCGCGACCAGCCCATCGACCGCCGGCCGCTGCCTGTCGCGCTGGGCGATCGTGCCGTAGATGCCGCTGCCCGCGACTTCGGGGCAGCCCATGAGCGTCGCCATCCGAGCAAAGATCTTGTCGTTGGTGCAGGCGATGGCGATCCATCTTCCATCGCCTGTCTGGTAATGGCTGTGCGGGCAGACATTGGGCGCGGCGGCACCCATGCGCTGCCGGATGAAACCGACCTTGTCATAGGCCGGCGCCATTTCGTCGAGGATCCGGAAGATCGGCTCATAGAGTCCGATGTCGATCTGCTGGCCCTTTCCCGTGGCGTCGCGCGCGCGCAGCGCCATCAGCACGCCGAGCGCCCCGTAGAGACCGGCCATGTAGTCGGCGAGCGTCGCCGAACCCGGCGTCACCGGCGGACCGTCCGGGTCACCGGCGAGGAAGGAGATGCCCCCGAAGGCGTTGCCGATCCGGCCGAAGCCCGGCTTGTGGCTATAAGGTCCGGTCTGGCCGTAGCCGGAGACCCGGAGCATCACGAGCCGGGGATTGACCTCGCTCAGCACGTCCCAGCCCAGCCCCCATTCCTCCAGCGTGCCAGGCTGGAAATTTTCGGTGAGCGCATCGGCCTTGGCCACGAGCTGCTTCAGGATCGCCGCCCCTTCCGGTGATTTGAGGTTCAGCGTCACCGACTTCTTGTTGCGGGCTTCCGACAGCCACACCAGCGTGTCGCCGCATTCGGTCACCGTGCCGAGCCGGCGGCAGGGATCGCCGACCTTGGGTTGCTCGACCTTGATCACCTCGGCACCGAATTCCGCCATGATCGTCGCGCAATAGGGCGCCGCAATGTAGGTGGCGATATCGACGATGCGCAGACCGGCGAGCGGGCGGCCGATGGAAGCGGGGTCTGACAAGGTGCGGCTCCTGGTGCGACGGAATTTGCCTGATCCTGCGACCCAAGGGCCGCCCGGCCGTTCCAGCCCGCTTCTTTCCCGGGCGCAAACGCGAACGACGGCGATCGGCCGCAGGGAACGGCGCAGCAGGTATCGTCTTCACCGATCTTCACCGGAAGTGCAACGGGGTGCTAGCATGCCGGTTGCTCGAGGGGACATCCGGAGAATCTGGTTGATCCCTTGCAGGGTTAATCAACTGCCGACGGCGGCAGCAATGAATGCTTGTAGATGGCAACACGGCGAGGCGGGCGAATGAAGAGACGTGTCCTGACGCAGATGCTGTTGATGGGCCTGGCGGGGCGGCCGGTACTGGCCGCAGACCCGCTGCCGAAGATGCAGGAGACGCCCAGCCTGGTGGAGCGGGTGAAGTCGGGCGCCTTGCCTCCGGTCGACAAGCGCATTCCCCATCCGCCGCTGGTGATCGAGCGGTTCGCGGGCGGCGACGGCCCGGGCAAGCCCGGCGGCCAGCTCAACATGCTGATCACGGGCTCGCGCGATACCCGCCTGATGACGATCTACAGCTACACGCGGCTGATCGTTTATTCCGACAAGTTCGAACTGCACCCCGACATCCTCGAGAGCTTCGAGGCCAAGGACGGGCGCGAGTTCACCATGAAGCTGCGGGCCGACCACAAATGGTCGGACGGCCATCCCTTCACCACCGAGGATTTCCGCTTCTTCTGGGAGGACATCGCCAACAACAGCGAACTGTCGCCTTCCGGACCGTCCGTCGAACTTCTCGTCGACGGCAAGCCTCCCAAGGTCGAGATCCTCGATGAGCGGACGATCCGCTACAGCTGGGACAAGCCCAACCCCTACTTCATCGAAAGCCAGGCGCGTGCGGCGCCTCTCTTCCTGTTCCGGCCGGCACACTATCTCAAGACGATCCACGGCAAGTACACGCCCGAGGAGCAGATCCTGAAGCTCTACAAGGGCAGCCGCTGGACGAACATCTTCAAGCGCCAGGATGTGATGTATCTCAACAGCAACGTCGACATGCCGACGTTGAACCCCTGGGTTCTCACCACAGTCCCGCCGGCCCAGCGATTCGTCTTCGTGCGCAATCCCTATTATCACCGCGTCGACCGGACCGGGCAGCAGTTGCCCTACATCGACAACATGATCATGACCGAGGCGGCGGCCAACCTGATCCCCGCCAAGGCGGGCCTCGGCGAGGCCGACCTGCAGCCGCGCTATCTCAACATGCGCGACTACACCTTCCTTCGGCGGAGCGCCAAGACGTCGGGCGTCAAGGTCTTCCTCTGGGAGTCCGGCTCCGGTTCGCAACTCGCGCTCTATCCCAACCTGAATGCGAGCGACAAGGAATGGCGCAAGCTGATGCGCGACGTCCGGTTTCGCCGCGCGCTGTCGCTGGCGGTCGACCGCGAGGAGCTCAACGAAGTCGTCTATCTGGGCCTGGCCAAGCCTTCCAACAACACGATCATGGAGCGTTCGGAGCTGTTCAAGCCCGAGTATGCGACCAAGTGGGCCAACTACGACCCCAAGCTCGCCAACCAGCTGCTCGACGAGATCGGTCTGACCAGGCGCAACGCCAACGGCATCCGCCTGCTGCCAGATGGCCGACCGGCAAACATCGTGGTCGAGCTCGCCAGCGAGGAGACCGAGGACACCGATGCCCTTCAACTGGTCGGTGACGGCTGGAAGAAGATCGGCATCAAGATGCTGACCAAGCCGCAGACCCGCGAGAATTTCCGGCTAAGGGCCTTTTCGGGCGAGGCGATCATGACCGCCTTCGCCGGAGTCGTGACGGCGGTGCCGACGGTGAACACCAGCCCCAGGGAGTTCGTGCCGGCCATGCAGGGCGGCCTTCAATGGTCGAGCTGGGGCCTGTTCGTGGAATCCAAGGGCAGGCAAGGCGAGAAATGCGACCTGCCGTCGGCCTGCAGGCTGATGGACTACCTGCACGAATGGGAAACCGCGATCGATCCTGCTGTGCGCCGCAAGGCGTGGCACGAGATCCTCGCCGCCAACGCCGACGAGGTGTTCAGCATCGGAACGGTGAACGGGATTCGCCAGCCCATCGTCGTGGGACCGAAGATTCACAACGTTCCGAAGGAGGGCTACCACGCCTGGGATCCGGGCGGGTATATCGGGCTCTACCAGCCCGATACGTTCTGGATCGATAGATAGGGCGGGATCAGCCGGACGGGGTCGACTTCGGCGACTTCTTTGTCAGCGGGCCTTCGAACAGACAGTAGCCGTCGAGCATGATCGTCTGGGCGCCCTCCTTGAGGGAGCCGACGACGTCCATCTTGTTGCCGCCGCCCACGATCGCTGTCGTTTTGAACTTCATGTCGGCGCCCAGAGTTGCCTGGAAGTTCCGCTCGGTCCGGCCCTCCTGCAGGAAGCGTCCCTTAATGTCGGTACCGTCGACCGTGACGTCGATGGTCATCTTGTAGGTCGGGCACTTGCCGCTTCCGGGGACGTTCAGGCCATAGCCCGTCCAGGTGAAGACAACCGGCTCGGCCAGCGCCAATCCGGCAGGAAGGACAACAGCCAAGGTCGCCAGGGTCAGTTTTTTCAGCATCGACATTCCCTCAATGGACGGACGCAACAAATCCTGCCGGCTTCAGCAGTGCAAGTACGCAGCCCTCGGCCGGCAGCGTAAACGCTAGCCAACTTTTCTGTCGAAACCAAGGCACCTCCGCGTGGCCACCCGCGCGGCATGTTCGCCGGGGCAGGCGCCGTCAGACCTAGCTTCCGATGATCCCGCCGTCCTTCTTGGTGATCGCCACGATCGACGGACGCGGCGGCAGGCCGTCCTTGAAGTCGGGCCAGCGGGTGCTGGGCTTCTCGTAGCTCGAGCCAGGGCCCTCGCCGGGATGCTGGATGGCGAGGAACAGGGTGCGGTCGTCGGGCGCGATCAGCGGGCCGCAGATCTCGGCGCCGCGCGGGCCGGCGAAGAACTGCCGCGTCAGCGCCCGGCCCTCGCCCGCGACGTCGCAGGCATAGAGCCCGTCGGCGATACCCGCGACCTCGCCGCTGTCCATGGCGATCCAGAGGCGTCCCTTGCTGTCGAAGGCGACATTGTCGGGGCAGCTCAGCCAGCCGTTCTCGCTGGTCGCCGGATGATACTTCGTGCCCTCGTGCTTGCCGGGCTGGCCGGCGGCGAGGAAAACGGCCCAACTGCCCTCGGTCGAGCCATGGTCGCCATCTCTGGGCGTCATCTCGAGGATGTGCCCGTGCTCGTTCTTGGCGCGTGGGTTGGGACCGTCGACCTGCTCGGGCTTGCGGCTACCGTTGTTGCTGAGCGCGGCATAGACGCGGCCGTTCACCGGGTTGGTCTCGACATCCTCCGGCCGGTCCATCGGCGTCGGCTTCAGGAGATCGGCGGCACGACGCGCGCCCATCACCACGTCGGCCTGGCTCAGGAAGCCATTCTCCGCCGTCAGCGGTCCCTGGCCGTGCACCAGCGGCAGCCAGGTCATGCTGCCGTCGGCGGCGAAGCGCGCGACGTAAAGCGTGCCCTCGTCGAGCAGATCGAGATTGGCGGCGCGGTCGCTGCGGTTCCACGCCTTGGCGGTGACGAACTTGTAGATGTATTCGAAGCGCGAATCGTCACCCATGTAGATCGCGATCCGGCCGTCCTTCGCCACGGCATAGGTGGCGCCCTCGTGGGCGAAGCGACCGAGCGCAGTGCGTTTCACCGGCGTCGACTGCGGATCGTACGGATCGATCTCGACCACCCAGCCGAATCGGTTGGGCTCGTTGGGTTCCTTGTCGAAATCGAAGCGGTCGATGTAGTGGCCCCAGGCGTACGCAACCGAACGCCCGAGCCCGTAACGCCGCGCCAGGGCCTGGTCGGGATGCTTGTCGGCAGTACCCGAGAAGTAGAAGTTGAAATTCTCCTCGCAGGTCAGCCAGGTGCCCCATGGCGTGCTGCCGCCGGCACAGTTGTTGATCATGCCGAGCACTTTCGTCCCGGCCGGATCGGCGGCGGTTTTCAGCTTGGCGTGGCCGCTCGCAGGCCCGGCGATCCGCATCGGCGTGTTGGCGTCGATGCGGCGGGCGTACTTGCTCCCGGCCACGACCCGCCACTGGTGGCTCCCCGGGCGACCTTCTCGGACGATTTCCAGGACCGAGCCGCCGTGTGCCGCCATCTCGACGCCGACCTGCTCGGCCGTCGCCTTGAGGCGCGCCTCGCGGCCTTCGCCGATGCCCTCGAACATCAGGTTGGAATTGACGTACTCGTGGTTGGCTACCAGCAGGAAGCGATCGCCGCCGGTGCTGCCGGCAGGCAGCGGGTGAAGGCCGAGGAAGTCGTTGTTGTAGCCGAACTGCAGGGCCTGCGCCGACGCGCTCTGCTTCAGCGGATCGAAGGCCGGCGCGCCGGGCAGCACCGGATCGCCCCAGCGAATCAGCACCTGTACGTCGTAGCCTTCGGCCACGTGGTGCCGGTCGTCGAGGACGTGCGGCACCTCCTTGAAGGTGAAGGAGGACGGACCGTTGCCTTCGGCCTTTGCCGCCGATGTCAGGGCCGGCAGCGCCGCCGCGGCGACGGCACCGCCCAACAGCGCACGCCGCGTAATCACGTCGCCAATCGATGGTTCGCGGCTGGGGTTGCAGCCTTCATCGTCGAGATCTTCGGTCATGGGCGTCTCCTGATGGACATTTTAGCCGTCCGGCGTGGGTCGCGCTGCCCTCTATCGGTGCACCCGCTCGGCGGCAATCCCGTTACACCCTGTGCAAATCTTGCCCTCGGCAGGAGGCAGTGAAGCCCCGCCAATCCGGGGTAGACTGACGCGATGGCCGCCCCCGGCGACTCTCTCGCCCTCCTGCAGCAGCGCGCCGCCGACGCGCGGGCGCGGGCTGAGGCGCTGACCGACGCCTACAACCGGCGGACCTGGTACCGCTTCACGGCGGTGTTCTTCCCGATCCCGTTCGTGGTCGTGCTGCTGCGGCTCAATCTCGACTACTGGCACTATTACCTGGCCGGCGGCGGCTACCTGCTGTTCGCTGCCCTGCTCTACACCTTCGATACGCGCTTTTCCGATCGCGTGAAGGCGGCGGAGAAGGAAGCCGCCGAAGCGCAGCGCATGGTCGAGGCGGCGGCGGACGTGCATTAAGCGCGCACCTACGCTGCGCGCTGATTAAACGACCAAAATAGGTCCCCGCGCAGACACCCTCCTATCGTGGCCACATGCCGCCGCGCCGCCATCCGATCCGCTTCAAGATCACGCTGTACAACCGCCGCCCCAGCGAGGCCGAAATGCTGGCCGACATGCGCCGGATCGCGCAGCGTTGCGGGCAGCGCCCCTTCACGTTCGCCGTCTATGCCGCCCGCGGCAACTTCTCGCCCAAAACCGTCGCCCGTCGCTTCGGCTCATGGCGGGCCGCGCTCGCTGCCGCGAAACTGCCGACCCGGATCGATCGCGACGTTCCGGCCGCCGACCTGTTCGCCAATCTGAAGCGGCTATGGCGCCGGCTCGGCCGACAGCCGACGACGCGCGATCTCGTGAAGCGCAACGGTTGCTCGCGCTACGCACTGGCTGCGTACGAGGCCCGCTTCGGTACGTGGCACAAGGCGTTGCTGGCGTTCGCCGACCATACTCGGGGCAAGAAGGACGCCCTGCCCGCACCGCGCCGGGCCCGGAAGCCGCCGCCTCCAACCCGCCGCCGTTCGTCACCCCGCACGGTCAACTGGCGCCTGCGCGCCAGGGTACTGATCCGCGACAACTGCCTCTGCCGCATGTGCGGCGCGAGCCCCGCCAAGAATCCGGCGGTGACGCTTCATGTCGATCACGTGGTGCCGTGGTCGAAAGGCGGGCAAACGGTGATGGAGAATCTCCAGACGCTCTGCGAGCGATGCAACGTCGGCAAGGGCGCTCAGCGCTTCAATAACCGCTCACGCAGCGACTCATAGATCGGCTTGTCGCGCATCAGGGTCGGCAGCAGCATGGTGGCGAAGCAGGCCGCGAGCATGGGCAGCAGCAGGTTGAAGGCCGTCGTCATCTCGGTGATCAGCACCATGCCGGTGAGCGGCGCGCGCACCACGCCGGTGAAGAAGGCGGCCATGCCGACCACGGCGAAGGCCTGCGGCGGGATGGCGAAGCCGGGAAACAGCGCCGCGCAGCCCACGCCGAACAACAGGCCGGCCTGCGCGCCCAGCACCAGCATGGGCGCGAACAGCCCGCCCGGCGTCGCGGCGGCATAGGACGCCGCCCCCAGCACGGCGCGCAGCAGGAAAACAAGCGGCAGCAGCGCGAGACCGTTCATCACGGCGGGCGAAGCGGCGAGCGCCGCCTGGCTGAGGTTCTCGCCGCCGCCGACCAGCGCCGGACAGACCCAGGCGATCGTGGCGACGGCGCCGCCGATCAGCGCCGCGCGGCCCTCGGGCCGGAGCTGCCTGAGCTTCGCCACCATGTCGAGCGACGCCAGCAGCAGCCAGTTGTAGCCGACCGCCAGCACGCCCAGCCCTGCGCCCATGACGACGAACAGCGGCAGGCTGAGCGCCGGCACGTGGTCGAGCGGCATCACCGCGAAGTCAGGCTGGACGCCGAGCAGCGCGCGCGCCACGGCGATCGCCGCCGCCGAGGCGCCGAGGGCTGCAATGGCAATGCGGTGCTCGAAGCGCTGGACCAGCTCCTCGAGCACGAAGATCGCGCCGGCGAACGGCGCATTGAACGCCGTGGCGAGGCCGGCGCCGGCGCCGGCCGCCATCAGCACGCGGAGATCGGGCCAGTGGCGGCGGAACAGGGCGCCCACCATGTGACCGAGACTGGCACCCATCTGCACGCTGGGCCCCTCGCGGCCGAGCGCCAGGCCCGAGCCGATCGCCAGCACGCCGCCCACGAACTTGACCGGCAGCAGCAGGAACGAGGCGGGCTTCAGGTCGCGATTGAGCACCGCCTCGACATGGGGGATGCCGCTGCCCGAAGCATGCGGCGACAGGGTCCGCACCATCCAGGCGGCGACGAAGGCCGCCGCGGCGCCCACCGCCACGATCAGCAGGAAGCCGCCGACTCCCGCAATATCCCCAAGGCCGTGCGCCCAGGCGATGGCGAGACCGCGCCAGCGGTCGGCTTCGTCGAGGGTCAGGCGGAACAGCGCGCCGACCAGGCCGGTCGCCGCGCCGACCGGCAGCGACAGCAGCGCCAAGGTGAGCAGACCGCCGGGCTCCTGTCCGGTCTGTGAGGGAGAAGACTGTTTCAAACCGCACTCACTCTACACCGAACAACCTCACCCTGAGGAGCGGCCCGCAGGGTCGCGTCTCGACGGATGGGAACGAGCACCTAGTTTGTGCCTCATCCTTCGAGACGGCAGCTTCGCTGCCTCCTCAGGATGAGGCGTACTGCCGTTTCTCGAAAAGTCACCTCACCCTGAGGAGCGCTGCGTCGCAGCGCGTCTCGAAGGGCGAGGGCGTCGGGTTCAGGATGACGGCAGCACCCGCTTCATCCATTTCGCCGTGCCGCGCGCGTCGTCGCTGCCGCCAGCCTCGAGTTTGGCGATCACGCGCTGACGGTCCTCCAGCTCGCGGTTCTGGCTGAGCTTCAGCTTGGTCTCGACCCGGTCGAGCTTCATGCGGAAGGCGACGATGTTCTTCGTCTGGCCCGCGGCGTTGCCCGGCGGCAGGCGGCCCAGCCCCCAAGCGTCGGCGCCGCTGCCTTCGTAGACCGCGGCGAGTTTGGTCAGCACCATCAGCACGGCGGGCGTCGCCTCGACGATCTCGGGCTTTCCGTAGGCGTGCACGGTGACGTAGTTCCATGTCGGCACCTTGGGGCCGGGGGCGTACCAGGTCGGCGAGACGTAGGCGTGCGGGCCCCAGAACAACGCCAGAGACGGGGCGCCGCGTGAAAAAAGTTTCCAGTGATCGTTGGCGCGCGCCATGTGGCCGATCAGGCTGCCGTGCGGCGTGCCGTCGTCTTCCCACACTAGGGAGAGGTGCGTCGTGACAGGTGCGCCGTCTGCGTCGGCGGTGGTCAGCAGCGCCCAGCCATGGGCCTGCATGATCTCGCGGCCTTCCGCTTCGCTGCCCTCGAAGTGCTTGGGAATGTACATGGCGTACCCGATCTCTTGGCCTGAAGGGCCCGCAGAGCGAGCCGGATGGTTGAATGGCGACGGTTGAACGGTTGGGAATTACCATGTCAGATGCCGCCCGAAACCGGGAGGAATTCTCATGGGCGAATCTATCCGACTTAAGTCTGCCGCCGGCGAAATCGGCGCCTATCTCGCGACGCCGAAGGGCACGCCGAAGGGCGGCGTAGTCGTGATCCAGGAGATCTTCGGCGTGAACCATCACATCCGCGCCGTGACCGATTCGTTCGCCGAGCAGGGCTATCTCGCGCTGGCGCCGCAGTACTTCGACCACATCAAGCCCGGCATCGAGCTCGGCTACACCCCGGACACGATTGCCGAAGGCCGCGGCTACGTCATGACGGCGGGCTTCACCGACAAGGCAGTGCAGGACACCGACGCGGCGATCGCCGAGCTGAAGAAGCGCGGCGCACGGAAGGTGGCCGTCACCGGCTATTGCTGGGGCGGCACGATCTCGTGGCTGGCCGCGACGCGGCTCAAGCCGGATGCGGTCTCGGGCTATTACGGCGGCGGCATCCACGGCGCCAAGAGCGAGAAGCCCACGGTGCCGACGCAGCTGCATTTCGGCGACAAAGACATGCACATCCCGATGGCGCACGTGAACGAGTTGCGCCAGCTGCATCCCGGCGTCGAGATCTTCGACTATCCAGCCGACCACGGCTTCCATTGCGACGAGCGCGGCTCCTACGACAAGGCCGCTTCGGTCAAGGCGATGGAGCGCACGCTGGCGCACTTCAAGAAGCATGTGGGGTAGTCATCCGCCACCAGCGCCACCGAGCGCGGCTGGCCGGCGCGGCAGGCCTCC
>CAYZQZ010000060.1:0-14072 GCA_964480235.1 uncultured Reyranella sp.
GCGAGCGCTTCCTGATCGGCTCGGCCAACGAAGTGGCCGACAGGATCGCCCGCTACGGCGAACGCACCGGCACCGACCACATCCTGCTGCGCGTGCAGTGGCCGGGGTTAGGGCAAAGTACTGCGTTGCGAACACTCGATCGCTTGGGCCGTGTCGTGGAACAAGTCGCGCCGTAAGACGGCGCGAACGGCGGGCGGAAGCGCTGCAGGGCGAAGCCCGAAGCGCGTGCCCGCTGTGTGGAGCCTTGCAGGTGGTGTTTCACCATTGTCTGAAATCGGAACCGCGCGAGCGCTCGCCTTTGGCGCTGCGCGCCAACCGGCGCGACAGGCGCGCCTAGGCCAACGCACTCGCCGTCGCGCAGCTTCGCTGCGCGCTTCTGAAATCGGAACCGCGCGAGCGCTGGCCTTTGGCGTCGTGCGCTGACCGGCGCGACAGGCGCGTCCACGGCCGCCCACTCGCCGTGTGTCCCGGCCCTGGCGAGCCCTTTCCCGTTCGAACGGCCGGACGCCGCCGCCGCAACAAAAAATCCTCGCGAGCCTTGGCCTGAAACATTGCTCCGATTGAAACAAAGGCGGCTCATCGCGGATGGGCGCTCACTCTCTTTCGCTTCCCCGGCCACATCGGGGAGACGGGGCGGCGCAGTGAACGACGTGCCGACAGCAGGGCGAGCGCACCTGCGCAAATTGCGGAAAGTCCCCTGGCTTGACGTCGTCCTTGCCCGGGACGCCCCATCGAAGGCGCCGCCGAAAAAAGTCGATTCGCGAATCGTTGCGGATCAACGACTTCGGAGCTCGTGCGCAATTACGTAGTTGTGCAGCGCGTCGCATTGCGATGCCTCTGCCGGGAGCGCGGCACTCCGTGCAGCGGAGGGACCTTCACCCAGCGACTTGTCGTCCATCGCTTTGAGCAAGGTCCCTCGGCTTCGCTCGGGACGACGACAGGGATGCGAACGGAGTGGCGCGCTCCCGGCGGAGCGCCATCGCCTCTCCGTGCCATCTTCCATCCGGCCCGAAACCGGCGTCTCCGATGGCCCCTGCGCTCAATGGGTCCAGGTCCCCAACGCCACGCCGACGCGACACACGCAATCTCTTCAGCCGATGCCGCAAGGCTCAAAAGGGAAAGGCTCCGAACGCTGCCCGCTCGAACGGGAGTGCGATCCTCAGGCGATCCTGCTCAACAACAAAAAATCCCCTGGAGGAGTCGCCTGAAATGTTGGCCCGCCTGCACCGAGGGCGATTCCATTGGAGTACTCGCCCGGGCGTTCCCGTTCGGTGTTTCCGCGGCGAGGTTGCCGTCGAAACCCGGCGGACAAGCGCGGTCGACTCTCATTGGCCAATATGGCGAAAAACGCAATATATGTCAATGCCACATTGCGTTTAGCCGCATTTACGATTTGCGGGTCAATTTACACCGCGCTGTTGCTAGGGGCGTCCCCGGTGCAGTGCGCGCCTTCCGGCATCAATTGCGATTGAGCCCGAATTTTCCGGTCCGCAGCTTGTCCTTCCAGGCCGCTTTCAGCCCGATGATTTCGCTCTCCCTCATGCTCGAGGAGGCGATTTCCAGGATCGATACCTGATAGTCGCTTTCATGGCGCGACCGCATGCGCGCCAGCGACTTCGAGTATCGCCGCGGGATCGAGAACGGAGACCGTGGCCGACGGGGGCGAGACGATCTGCACCCTCATCGAGACCGACGACGCCCAGGAAGGGCTGGCGGCGTTCAACGAGAAGCGGAAGCCGAACTGGTAGGCAGTTTCCTCCCCATTCAGATGGGGAGGTGTCGGCGTCAGACGCCGACGGAGGGGGCATGGGCCACGTCACGGCGACTCATGACCCCATTGCCCCGTGTGACGGGGCACTTCCCCCTCTGAAGGGGGAAGAAGGCCCTGAGCGGAGCTGGAGCTCCGCGGTCCGGAAGAACTTGACCCCTCCGTCAGCGCTTCGCGCTGACACCTCCCCATGTGAACGGGGAGGAAGGCTTGAGCGTGTCAGCCGAATGGGCATTCCAATGCCAGGGCCCGTCGATAAGATCGGGCGGACAAGGGGAGGAAACACAATGAAGTTCGTTCGCTGGCTCGCCGGCCTCGCTGCCGCCGCGTGCCTCCTGCCGTCGGGGCTTGCCACGGCGCAGACCTGGCCCGCCAAGCCGATCCGGCTGATCGTGCCGTTCGCGGCGGGATCCGGCAGCGACATCCTGGCCCGCATCCTCGGCGAGCCGCTCAGCCAGTCGCTGGGCCAGCCGATCGTCATCGAGAACAAGCCCGGCAACAACACGACCCTGGGCACCGAACTGGTCGTTCAGTCGGCGCCGGACGGTTATACGCTGGGGCTGCTCACCAATTCGGGGCTCGCCGCCAGCCCGGGCGGCCTCACCAGCGGCGTGCGCTACGATCCGACGAAGGACCTGGCCTATGCCACCATGGTCGCATCGGTGAACTACGTCCTGCTGGTCAACCCCGATGTCGAGGCGAAGACGGCCGCCGACCTGGTCAGGCTGGTGAAGGCCAATCCCGGGAAGTTCAACTACGCGAGCGGCAACACCGGTGGCATCGCCTATGGCGGCCAATTCAAGAACGCGCACCAGCTCGAGATAACGCACGTTCCCTACAAGTCGACGCCGCAGGGACTCGCCGACCTGATCAGCGGGCACGTGCAGATCATGGTGGCGGACGTGCCGGCGTCGCTCGCCATGATCCGGGCCGGCAAGGTGCGCGCGATCGGGGTGCCGGCGGCCAAGCGCTACCTGCTGCTGCCCGACGTGCCGACCTTCGCAGAAAGCGGCCTCGCGACGCCACCCAACATGGATGGATGGTGGGTGTTGGTGGCGCCCGCCAGCACGCCGGACGCGATCCTCGACCGGCTCAACCAGGAGGTCGTGCGAATCCTCGAGTCGGAGACGGTGAAGACCAAACTGCTCGACAGCGGCATCGTGCCGACGCCGTCGACCCGGGCGCAGGCGGTCGCCTATCAGAAGGACCAGCTTCAGATCTGGACGAAGATGGTGAAGGACCTGAACCTCAGGATCGATTGAAGGACGCAATCATGGACGCAGGGGGCGCGGCGGCGTTCACCGAGACGCGCAAACCGAACTGTTGAGGAGCTTCAAGTCACCTCCCCATTCAAATGGGGAGGAGGGATTGAGTGGGTCAGTAAATCTTGCACTCGCGCGGGGTGGCGACCAGGGCGGCCTTCATCGCGCCATTGTTGAGGCAACCCATCTTCCAGGTGCCGGAGACGGAGGTGCCGTCGGCGCGGGTCAACGTGCCCGGACCGTCGGGCAGGTCCTGCTTCCAGCCGCCGACATAGCGCCGGCCGTCCTTGAAGGTGAAGGTCCCGCTGCCGCTGCGGTCGTCGTCGAGGAACTCGCCCTCGTAGACGTCGCCGTTGGCGTAGGTGAGGCGGCCGCGGCCGTGGAAGTTGCCGTCCTTGAACGCACCCTCGTAGCGCATGCCGTTGGGGAAGGTGAGGGTGCCGGTGCCGACCATCTTGCCGGCGCGCATGTCGCCTTCGTAGCGGTCCACGGGCTTGCCCTTGATGACCCACTGCGCCGTGCCGCGACCCTCGGCGTAGCCGTGCGTGCAGTCGCCAGACCAGGTCACGACCTCGTCGGCGGCGGGGAGGTCGTCCCAGATCCTGCATCCGGTCTTCGGATCGGTGATCCAGATTCCCCTGGGCTTGTGCTGTGGCGTCACGAACACGGCGACAGCGGCGGCGCCCAGGACAGCGATCGCCAGCGTCACGACGATCCAGCGTCGGCCGGCGGATTTCGACACCGAGGCGGACATGCTAGCGGGTCCTCCGGTAAGGCCTGCGGCCGCCATCCGGGCTTCCGGCATCGCCGACGGCCCGGGTCATCTCCTGAAGCGTGCCCCAGCGCACGATGCCGGGGGCCGTGTAGGTCTTTTTCTGCCGGCCTGCGCCGGCCGGAGGCGATACTGCCGGAGCGCCGGGGCGCGGACGGTCGGACGTCGGCTTCATGCTCATGGAACCATGTCACTCGCACGCCATCCTGTCGAGAATGGGGCGGAATCCGCACGGGCAACGTCGTGGGGACCCATGACCCCTCCGCCCCGCTATGAGCGGGGCACCTCCCTCGATGACGGGGGAGGAGACTCTCACTGCATCGCCGCGGCGATCGATCTGGCGACGATGACGTGGCCGCGCGCGTTGAGGTGCATGCCGTCGTTGTTGAAGTCCTCGGGCGATCGCACGATGCCGGCCTTCTCGAGATCTTCCCACACGTCGAGCGTCCTGAGGCCGGCGTCGCGGGCGCATTTCAATACCGCCTCATTGCGCCGGTGGGCAACGACGTGCAGCGCGGGCGTTGCCCATTCGCGATATTCGGGCAGGGCGACGACGAGGCCCGGAAGGCCGAGCCGGCCCAGGCCGCGGGCGAAGCGGTGCATCAGGCGGCAGGCGACCAGGTCGGTGTCGGCGACGCCGTTCGAAACGTTCTGCCCATCCCACACCTCGAACAGGCCGAGGTGCCGCATCACGGCGTCGGCAAGATAGGAATAGCCGAGCACGCGGCGCCACAGGCGGGTCGGCCCGTCGTGGGGCGCGGCCGGCACCGGAACGCCGTGCAGGACGAGGCCGTCCGCGGATGCCTTGTCGTCGGTGGGCGCGAACCACGGCTTGTAGTGCATCCCGTGAACCGCCTGGCCCAGCCGATCGATGTCCTCCTCGATGAAGGCGAGGATCACCAGCGATGGCCTGAGCGGAGGCTTCGTCCGGTAGAGCAGCCGCTCGGTGCGCAGCACGATCTGGTCGAGGCCATAGCCGCGTACGCCGGCATTGATCACCGTGCGGCCGGTCTCGGCCTCGAGCCGTGCCGGCCAGGGCTGGTCGGCCTCCAGCCCCCAGCCCTCGGTGAAGGAATCGCCGACGGCGAGGATGGGAGCCTTCTTCGACGACTCCGGTGGCCGCGCGTTCTGGGGCCGGGCGATGCGGAAACCCTCGAACGAGAAGTCGATACGGCGACGGTAGACGGCGTCGACCGCGCCGGGCCGCGGTTCCCAACCGAGCTCGGCATCATGCCTGACAACATCGAGCACCGCGGTCGGATCGGGCTTCGCCGCCTCGGCGATGAAGTTGGGCCAGCGCCAGAGCGAGACGTTGTCGTGGCTGAGGCGCAGGCCGATCTCGCCGGCGAGCAGCCCGACCACGAGCGACGCCACGACCAGGCCCGCATTGGCGAGCCAGCGGCGCGCGTGCCGCTTCGGTCGGGATTCGCTTTCCTTCACAGGCTGCCCGTCATGAGCATTCCGTCAGATGCAACTCGTCAGGCCCCTTCGGCACCGACCGACATAAGATGGTCGAAGGACCGGAACGCCCGCGAGGGTTCGAGGAGACACGCAGGTCGTCGTCGCAATATAGGGACGCGCGACACGAGAATGCCATCGCTCTTCGCTCATCCGGCCGTGGAATTTGTTGGCACCCCCAATTATGGCGTCGCGTGCCCGGAATTCCAGCACGGCGCCGCCATGAGGCGATGACGTTATCGAGAGCCGGGCGCATTGCAGGCGGTCTGCGGGTCTCGCCGAATCAGGCTGGCGACGAAACTCTCCTCTCGAGGTGTGAAGTGCAGGCGATTGCCGCTCCCTCTCGCCATCCGGTTCGCGGCCGCGATACGCTGGGCGCCTCGAAGGACCCGAACTCGGTTGGGGAAAGGAACATGCGGCGGCGGGAATTCGGCACCTTCCTCGCGGGCAGCTCGGCGTCGTGGTCTCTCGCGGCGCGCGCCCAGTCGGGACCGTCGGGCAAGCGTGTCGGCGTTCTGGTGCCCTTCCTCGAAAGCGATACGGATGCGCGCGAGCAGGTGGCTGCGTTTCGCGGCGAGCTGAGGCGTCTCGGCTGGAACGAGACCTTGCAACTCGAAACGAGATGGGCCGGCGGCGACCTTGCCCGGATCCGGATGATGGCCAGGGAGCTGGTCGCTCTGCATCCCGATGCCATCCTGTGCCGCACGACGCCGGTTGCGCGCGCGCTGCTGGCTGAAACGCGCGAGATCCCGATCGTGTTCGTCAACGTCTCCGATCCCGTGGGCGACGGTCTGGTCGCGAGCCTGGCGCGGCCGGGCGGCAACGCGACGGGCTTCACCAATGTCGAGGACACGCTCGGCGGCAAATGGCTGGAATTGCTGCGGGAGGTCGATCCCGCGGTGAAGCGGGTTACGGTGCTGTTCGACCCCAGGACATCGCCGGGCGGCGGCAGGTACTACGTCCGCCAGATCGACAAGGCGGCCGCCGCGTTGCATCTCACCGCCGTCCCGGCGGCCGTGACCAGTGCCGGCGACATCGAACAGGCGATCGACGCCGCCGCCCGCGAGCCGCAGGGCGCGCTGCTGGTCCTGCCCGACGTCACCACCACGAGCCATCGCGACCTGATCACCGGCTCGGCGACACGGCACAGGCTGCCGGCGATCTATTCCTCCGGCTATTTCGTCAAGGGCGGCGGGCTGATGTCCTACGGCGTGGAGATCACCGACCTCTATCGGCGGGCCGCCGGCCATGTCGACCGGATCCTGCGCGGCGCAAGTCCCAGCGAGTTGCCGGTGCAGGGGCCGCTCAAGTTCGAGCTTGCCCTCAACCTGAAGACGGCCAAGGCGATCGGCTTGACCGTGCCGACGACCCTGCTCTCGCGCGCCGACGAGACGATCGAATAGAAGCCTGCAACTACGAGCGAGTGAACATGATCCGGCCCCTGCGCGACGACGGCGAGCGGGAATAGGACTTGGCGCGGTAATGCGCCTCCTCTCCGCCTGAGCGGGGAGGAAGACCCCGCGATCACTCGATCACGTCGTCGGCCAGGGCGAGCAGGGACGGCGCGACGGTCAGGCCGAGTGTCTTCGCCGTCCTGAGGTTGATCGCGAACTCGAACTTGTCCGGCTGCTGCACGGGCAGGTCGCCGGGAGGCGTGCCCTTGAGGATGAGATCGACGTACGACGCCGAGCGCCGGAAGACTTCCGTGGAATCGGGGCCACAGGACATGAGGCCGCCGTCGGCGGCAATGGGCCGGTAGATCGAGATGGTGGGGATCCGCCATTTCAGCGCCAAAGAGGCGGCCTCCCGGCTTTGACCGAACGCGAATGGATCTCCGGGCAGGATCGCGGCTCCGGTTCCGGTACTTCCGAGCCGGGCCATGCCAGTGCGCCGTTCTTCGACGATGTTCACCGGTGCCGGCACGATATCGATCGGCCGATCGCCGGGTCAGACAATGCCGCGGCTCACCAACGGGTTCAGCCAGCGGCCCCACGGGCCGGTCAGCACGACCGGTTTCTCGACCACGATCAGCGCGATGCAGGGCTCGCCGGGATCGGCAATCGGCTCGTGCCGCTCACTGCCGGGCGCCATGGCGAAATCACCCACGCCGTAGCTGCCGGTCGCGTCGGTATATCCGCCCTGCAAGCAAACGGTGTATTCGTAGCCGGAATGCTCGTGCTCCGGCAGGCCGCGTCCCGGCTCCAGCCGCAGCAGCGAAACTCGATAGGCATCGCCCGGTACGTCAAGGCGGATCTCGTCGAATTTCCCCAGGACACGACGCCATCTCATCCCGGTCATGAGATGCGGCACAAGCGGCGGCGGTGCCCAGTCGAAGCCGGGACGCCGCGCGGCCGGAACAGCCCGTGGTTCGACAGGAACCTCATCCAGCCGGGCCATCATCCGCTGCAGGGCAGCATCGCCCGGCGAAGCCCCGGCCTCGGCTTCGATCACGGCGCCGCCCAGAGCATTCAGCCGGTCGATGTCCCGGCGGGCCTGCGGGTCGAGTGCCACATGCACCGCCACGGCGAGCGCGGGCGCCTGCGGCAGCGCACCCGTGGCATAGTCTAGCAACAACTCTTCGGGGGCCCGATGGCGGCTCATGACTCGCCGTTCTCCAGCGCTTGCCGCAAACGCCCGAGTGCCAGGCGAATGCGGGATTTCACCGTTCCCAGAGGGAGCTTCAGCTCTTCAGCTATGACCGTGTGCGTCTTGTCTTCGAAAAACGCCTTCCGGATCACCACCAACTGGTCGGCCGACAGCCCGCCCATGAGTTCCTTCACGCGGGTATACGTCTGTTCCGCTAGGATGGATTTATCGGCGTGCTCCTCTTCCGGGGCATAGACGGCCAGCCAATCCTCGGTGTCGATCGGCCGGGCGCCGCGGCGCAGGAGGTCGATCCGCTTGTTGCGGGCGATCGTGTAGATCCAAGTGGCGGCCGACGCCCGGCTCGGGTCGAAGCTGGCGGCCTTGCGCCACACCATGATCAAGGCTTCCTGGGCGACTTCCTGCGCGGTCTCTGCGTCGGTGCCGCCGCGCATGATGAAGGCTTTTACCCGGGGGGGCGAAATGGTCGAACAGGCGGGCGAAAGCCGCGCGATCCTGACGGGACGCGATGGCTTCGATCAGAATGGCGGCCTCGTCGGCGGACAGCATCCCGACAACCTACCCCGGCCGCCCGGACATGCCGCAAACAATAATCTCGTAATATCCTTGGTGAATTCCGTCACAGAGCGGACGCACGATGTTCCTGCCAGAGGCCGGAACGGAACGGCCAACCTGCCCATCTTTGGCACGGGAGAGACATGTGGGGTGTTGTTGCCTCGTCCGGCAATAGGGGGTCGTCCGATTGCCTCACCGGAACCTTCACCCCGAGATGGCTGACATTTTCACGACCCGCGCCGTTCCGAATGGTTTGCACCTCAGGAACCGCCAGGGAACGCGGCCGAATTCGATGCTTCGGGCCGCGCCGCAACCGCCCGACACAGTGGCCGTCAATTGATCAGCACGGGCGCCTTGCGCAGGAAGGACCGGTCCTCGATCTGTCGCACCAGGAAGTCGGCAACATCCGCGCGGGAGATGGTTCCGTTCCGCCACTGCGACGGCTCGTCCAGAATCCTGTAGTGCCCTGTTCGCCGGCCGTTCGTCAGGATGCCGGGGCGGGCGATCGTCCAGTCGAGCGAACTGTCCTTGATCAGTCGTTCCTGCACGGACTTGTCGGCATAGGCGCGACCGAACACCATCAGGAACGGCAGGCGTTGCACGCAGGCGATGCGGTCTCGGCTGTCGCCGGCGCCAAAGCCGGTGACGGCGATGAGCCGCTTCACGGCCCGAGCTTCCATGGCGCCAACCAGGGTACGGGTCGCGTCGGAGAAGAGACTGACCGGCCGGAAAAGTTCTCCGAGGGAAGAAACGCCGAGGGTCTGGATGACGACGTCCATGCCGTCGAGCGCCGCGGCAATGTCCCGGCCGTCGAGTGCGTCGCCGCGACGTTTCTCGAGGTTCGGGCTGGCCACTCCACCCGCCATCGCCGAGCGCGAGAATGCACGCACCCGATGCCCGGCCTCGAGCGCCTGGCGCGTCGTTTCGAGCCCGATGCCCTTGCTGGCGCCGATGATCAACACGCGGGACATGCTGGTGCTCCCTGAAGGAAGGCCTGTCGTCCTGCCGACAAGCCTCCAGATCGGAGATGTGCATCAAACGGGAGCAAACAAGAGGCACCGACGCGGGCCCTCGACCTGCATCGCCGCGCGACATCCGGAAGTTGTGTCGAATCTCCAGCCTTGCAGTGATCCGGGCAGGGGTGACTCGTGTATCAGCAGCACGTCAACCCACTGGAGGTCCACTCAATGATACGTAAGACTTTTGCCGGCCTTGCTGCCGGCGCGCTGGTCTCGCTCGCGTCCGTCCACGCCAATGCTGCGGATATCGTCGATACGGCGGTGAAGGCCGGTCAGTTCAATACGCTGGCCGCCGCCCTGACAGCGGGTGATCTCATCGTCGTGCTGAAGGGCGCCGGTCCCTTCACGGTCTTCGCGCCGACCGACGAAGCCTTCAAGAAGCTTCCTCCCGGAACGGTCGAAAACCTGCTGAAGCCCGAGAACAAGGCCCAGCTGGTCAAGATCCTGACCTACCACGTGGTTTCCGGGAAAGTCATGAGCTCAGCCCTCGCCGGGAAGAAGATCGATGCCAAGACGGTCGAAGGCGAGATGGTCATGGTCGATGCCACGATGGGTGGCGTGACCGTCAACGGCGCCAAGGTCGTGACCGCCGACGTTGCCGCCGACAACGGCGTCATCCACGTGATCGACACCGTCCTGATGCCGAAGTAACCCGCTCCGGGGGCTCGTTACCGCGCGACACCGCGTACACGTGCGTGTGTCGCCGCAGATATCGGACACAAGCTAGGATTGTATCTTCGATTGCGAGAACGGGACTGGACCGAAGCATGTCCAGTCCCGCCGTGGCACGGTCATCGACAAGTCGCTGCGGCGGAAGCCGACAATGAAGAGACATTTCCGGTCGTCACTTTGTCGAGTGCGTCCTGTTGCCATTCATGCGCTGCGGCTGGCGAGATACCAGAGCGGCATCAGCAGGACGGTGATCAGCTGCAGGCGCACGCGCCAGACCATCAGGCGATTGCTGCGGGTGGCAGCCGCCGTCACTTCCGACTGATCGCGGCCCATGGACAGGACGCCCACGAACAGGGCCCCCAGAGTCGCGAGCCCGGACAGAAGCACGAGAACGAAGAGAACATTGGCCAGCGTCATCGACGGCTCCCTGTCGACGCACGAGTCGACAACCAACAGATGGCGTCGCGGCATTTCTCCAGCAAGTCCTGCGGAGCGCCGGATGCTGCCATGTCGCAGGCACGCCTCACAATCCGCCGGCGCACACGATGCGTACTTAATCCACTGTCCACAAGGAGCAGCAAATGATCGCCATTTATCGATCCATCATGGATTCTGACGTCAATCCACTCCGTAACCTCCCGGCGGCCCAGCGGTTCCAGCTCATGATGTTTCTCAGCGTCATGTGGACCAACATCTTCTGCGTGAGTGCCGGCGCGTGGATCTGGTACGGCGAGCTCATCGTTTTCCATGTGCTGGTCGTGGCCGGCATCGTCGTCACGGGCCTGGTCTTCGGGCAGGCGTCCAGGGCGGCCGTCTATCGCACCTATCGCCACTACCCCCTGAAGGATGGCACTGCCCGCTATGACGACGTCTGGGGCGGCTAGCGAAGTCGCAACAACGACGCTGTCCCGAGCCATGTCCAGGCATGACAGACCTGCCGTCTACTACGATGGCGCCTGTCCGCTGTGCGCACGGGAGATCGGCTTCTACCGGCGCCAGAACGGCGCCGACCGGATCTGCTGGGTCGATATCGGCGATATCGATGCCGTGGATATCGCCGAGGACCTGTCGCGGGCCGAGGCCCTCGCCCGGTTTACCGTGCGGGATGTCGACGGAAGCCTTGTGTCGGGCAGCAGGGCATTTGTCAGGATATGGATGTGCCTGCCACGTTTCCGCTGGCTGGCAAGACTCTTCGAAGTCCAGCCCTTGGCCTGGTTGCTCGGGCAAGCCTACGACCTCTTTCTCAAGATTCGTCCTCGCCTGCAGCAGGCAGTGGGTGGACCGACGAAACCGCGCGTGGGTCGAAAGTGAAGACCTGCATCAGCCAGAGCGACGGCGTCATCACGATCACGGACGCCAACACCACGATCGGCTATTGCCGCTACGAGCCGTCCGGCGAGATCGAGTACCTGTTCGTCGGTCCGGCGTTCCGGCGCCGGGGATATGCGGCGATGATGCTGGACATCGTCGAGGCCCGCCTCGGGAAGACGCTCCGCTTCGCCCCACCGATCAGTCCGCTCGGCCTGCACGTTGTCAGCGCCTACACCCGGGACCGGCAGGTCAGGCGGCCCCAGCAGTCGCTCAGGCTGAAGACCGCACGACCATGCTGAGGAACTCGCGCCGCGTCTCGGCGACGTCGCGGAAAGCCCCAATCATGCGGCTCGTGACCATCGTCACTCCGGCCTTGTGAACGCCGCGCGTCGTCATGCACTGATGCGCGGCTTCGACCACCACGGCCACGCCGCGCGGCCGCAGCACTTCGTCGATCGTGTTGGCGATCTGCGCCGTCATTTTCTCCTGGATCTGCAACCGCCGGGCATAAGTGTCGACCACCCGTGCCAGCTTGCTGATGCCGACGACGCGCCGGTCAGGCAGATAGGCGACGTGCGCCCGACCGATGATCGGCACCATGTGATGTTCGCAATGGGACTCGAGCCGGATGTCGCGCAGAACGACCATCTCATCGTAACCTTCCGTTTCCTCGAAGGTCCGTCGCAGGATTTCGTGCGGGTCCTCGTGGTAGCCGGCGAAGAATCCTTCGTACGCCCGCACGACGCGATCGGGAGTGCCTGCGAGGCCTTCGCGGTCGGGATCGTCACCTGCCCAGCGGATCAAGGTGCGCACGGCCTGTTCCGCTGTTTCACGCGAAGGACGTGCCGCATCGTTGCCGGTGGCGAATTCACTCTTCCTGACGATCATGTTCATGGCAGATTCCCGTAACGGGCCGCACGGTACCGGCGGCACTCAGACCCTGCGACATACGGCGCGGCGCGCCCGTCGGATGATGCGCTGCGTCGTGTTTGTCTTCGTGCGGCGAAAGGTGCCAGCAGGGCATAGGCCTGAACTGTCCGGCGCCGGACGACGTATCAGCAGCATGGAGAGCGGAAGCAAGCGTGCCGAGGCCATCCCGGCGGGCGGCCTGGCCATCGTCGTCGGATCGTCCGGCGGCATTGGCCGGGCGCTGCTCGACCGTCTCGCCGCTCAAGCCATGTTTGCTGCGGCGCTGGGTCTGGGACGCAACAGCTCGCCGGCCCTTGATCTCACCGACGAGGCGAGTATTGCCGAGGCGGCTCTCAATGTTCGGAGTATCGAGGCCGACGTGCGGCTCGTTATCGATGCCACCGGCTTCCTTCATGACGACGAATCCAGCCCCGAGAAAAGCTGGCGCGACCTTGATGCCGGTCACATGGCAAAGGCATTTGCCGTGAATGCCATCGGTCCGGCCCTGGTGATGAAGCATTTCCTGCCGTTGCTGCCGCGCGAGGGACGCTCCGTTTTCGCGACACTGTCGGCGAGGGTCGGCAGCATCGGCGACAACCGGCTGGGCGGCTGGTACAGCTATCGTGCCTCGAAGTCGGCGCTCAACCAGTTCGTGCGCACGGCAGCCATCGAGCTGGGCAGAACCAGGCCAATGGCGCTCTGTGTCGCTCTCCATCCCGGTACGGTGGCAACGCGCCTGTCAGCACCCTTCGCAATGTCGGGTCTGGAGGTCCAGACGGCAGAGCAGGCGGCCGACCGCCTGCTCGATACCATCGGCCGGCTGCGCCCCGGCAGCAGCGGCGGCTTTTTCGATCATCGCGGCGAAACCGTGCCATGGTGACAATCCCGGCGAACGCCGCCAGGAACCCCATCGCCCCCTCATGCGGAGCCGGGCGGATCGAGGTGCCAACCCGACAGTCCAGACTGCGAGCCAAAGAATTCAATCGATGAAGAAGTTGTCGACGGCCTACGCCGCGGCGGCGGCGACAATGCTGGGCATGGATGCGGTCTGGCTGAGCGTGTCCGCGGACCTGCTGTATCGGCCGCTGCTGGGCGACCTCCTGCTGCCGGGATTCCGGCCTGTCCCGGCGATCCTGTTCTATGTGCTTTATGTCTCGGGCATCGTGATTTTTGCCGTCAAGCCCGCGCTCGTGACCGGGCGCTGGTCCGGAGCGGCCGCCAAGGGCGCACTGTTCGGCTTCTTTTGCTACGCCACCTACGATCTCACCAATCAGGCGACGTTGAAGACCTGGCCGGCAACGGTGACGATCGTCGATATGGGCTGGGGTACGTTCCTGACCGCCTGCACGGCGACGATGGGATACCTCGCGGCATCAAGACTCGGGCGACGGGACTGATTGCGCCAGCGCGCTGGAATAGCGCAATGCCGCAAATGCGATCAGGGCTGCCACCGACCAGACGCTGAGCGAGACGAAGTTCGCATACTCTGCCGCCGAGAACAGTGTGCTCGCGGCAACCGCCTTGTCGTGCAGCAGCACGAACCCGGCGAGCGCCAGCCCGACAATCCCGAGCATGACGAAGCGTTCGGATTGCCGCATCGACATGCCGGCGATCATCGCGCAGGGGAAGAGGAACAACTCGACTCCCGATGCAGCGCCCAGGGCCTGGGCGCTTTCCAGTGTTTTGGCAATGCCGAACAGCGGCAGCATCTCGCGACC
This sequence comes from uncultured Reyranella sp., assembly GCA_964480235.1. GTDB lineage: Bacteria > Pseudomonadota > Alphaproteobacteria > Reyranellales > Reyranellaceae > Reyranella. The sequence goes on from CAYZQZ010000060.1 coordinate 14,049, forward strand.
GGCAAGCTACTACATGCGCGTGAT
>CAYZQZ010000061.1:0-4692 GCA_964480235.1 uncultured Reyranella sp.
GCCACGATCGGCTTGCGCACCTGGCTCACCTTTTCCCAGCCGACCGTGATGAAATCCTGCAGGAAAACGTCCTGATAGGATTTCTCCTTCATTTCCTTGATGTCGGCGCCAGCGGCGAAGGCCTTGTCGCTCCCGGTCAGGACCATGCAGCCAACGTCGCGATCGGCCTCGAAGGCGTCGAGCGCCAGGCCGAGCTCCCGCACCAGGTCGGCGCAAAGCGCATTCAGCGCTTTGGGCCGGTTTAGGCGAATGATGCCGACCCGTCCCTTTGTCTCGGTCTGGATGTTCTCGTATGCGGCCACGAATTCCTCCGGCGTGTCCGCCGAGGCTTAGCTAGCGCTGGCAGCGCGCGCAATAGAAGGTCGAACGTCCGGCTTGGACGAGCCGCTTGACGAGATGGCCGCAGTCCTTGGTCAGGCAGGGTGCGCCGAGACGGTCGTAGACCTTGAAGCGGGTCTGGAAGTAGCCGAGTTCGCCGCCGGGCTGGACGTGATCGCGGAGCGTCGAACCGCCATCGTCGATCGAGCGCAGCAGTACCTGCTTGATGGCGGCGACCAGCCTGTCCGCGCGGTCTCCCTGTACCGTGTGGGCCGAGCGGCGCGGCGAGATGCCGGACATATAGAGGGCCTCGCAGGCGTAGATGTTGCCGACCCCGACCAGCGTCTTCTGATCGAGCAGGGCCGCCTTGATCGGCGTGCGCCGTCCCTTGAGCCGGCCCGCCAGGATGGCGCCATCGAACGTATCGTCGAGTGGTTCGGGGCCGAGCCCTTTGAAGGCCTTGTGCTTCTCGACCGTGTCGGTGGCGGCCAGGAGCATCAGGCCGAACCGGCGGGCGTCGTTGAAACGAACCTGCCAGCCATCATCTAGTTCGAAAACCACATGGTCATGGCGTTCAAAGGGATGCTCGGCAGCGCTTTTTGCGTCGTGCAGGGTCATGCGGCCCGACATGCCGAGATGCACGATCAGGGTCTGGCCGTCGTCGAGCCGCAGAAGCAGGTATTTCGCCCGCCGGTCGATCGCCCGGACGGTGCGGCCTTCTACCTTGGAAGCGAACTGTCGGGGCAGCGGTACGCGCAGGTCCTTGCGGCGCTGGATCAGGCGCGCGATCCGGTGCCCGACCATACGGGGCACGAGGCCCCGGCGGACGGTCTCGACCTCGGGTAGCTCCGGCATGGTCTAGTGGCGGACGCCGAACAGGGCGCTGCCGACCCGCACATGGGTGGCACCCAGGCGAACGGCGGTTTCGTAGTCGGCGCTCATTCCCATGCTGATCTTCGCCAGACCATTGCGGGCGGCCATCTTGGCCAGCAGGGCGAAATGCAGGGCCGGCTCCTCGTCGACCGGCGGAATGCACATCAGTCCGACGACCGGCAACTTATGGGTGTCGCGGCAATTCGCGACGAAGGCATCGAGTTCGGCCGGCAGGATTCCTGCCTTCTGCGGCTCCTCGCCGGTGTTGACCTGGATGAAGCAGGCGGGCCGCTTGCCGGCGCGCTCCATCTCCTTCGCAAGAGTGACGGCGAGCCGCTCACGGTCGACAGACTGGATCACGTCGAACAGGGCCACTGCGTCGCGCGCCTTGTTGGTCTGCAACGGCCCGATCAGGTGCAGTTCGATGTCCGGGTAGATGGCCTTCAGTGCGGGAAATTTCTCCTGCGCCTCCTGCACCCGATTCTCGCCGAATACTCGGTGTCCGGCCTCGAGCACTTCGCGCACGCGGTCGGCGCTGTGGGTCTTCGATACGGCAACCAGGGTGATGTCGGCGGGATTGCGTCCCGCCGCCCGCGCCGCCTCGGCGATGCGACCCTGCACTTCGGCCAGATGCTTGGATCCCTCGCTCATGGTCCCCGTTCAGGCATCGAGCCTGGTGCGCGCCTCGAGCGCCTCGGCATTGTCGGGATTCGCTGCCAGCGCAGCATCGAGCGTCTCACGAGCACGGTCGATCTCCCCGAGAGCCGCGAGGCAGCTGCCGTAGTTGGCCAGCAGGCGGGCATCGCCAGGAAGGCTGCGCAAGGCCTCCTCGTGCAGAGGCCGGGCTTCGAGCGGCCGACCGAGATCGGCCAGCACCTGGCCGAGATTGGTCAGTACCAGGGGGTCGCCATCCTTCAGGCGAGAGGCGCGCTTCAGGACCTTGTGAGCATCCTCGAACCGCTTCAGACCGCGCAAGGCCAGCCCCTGGTTGTTCAGGGCGCGGACGTCTTGCGGCGCAGTCGCCAGGTACGCAGCCAGAAGGTCGACCGCCTGGGCATGCTCGCCCTTCTCGATGTACAGAACCGACAATTGCAGGATGGCCCCGCTGTCCTGCGGATTGCGCTGAAGGGCGCGCTTCAGAATCTCGATCGCTTCGTCGACCTTTCCCGAGGTGCCCTTGACGATGGCCAGGGTGCGCAGCGCCTGGGTGAGGTTCGGGTCGAGTTCCAACGCCTTCTCGATCGGCTCGACCGCTTCCGACGGACGGCCGGCGAGGTTGAGCACGAAGCCCATGACGTGATTGACGATGGCGCTCTGGGGCGCGAGCGCCTGCGCTTTGCGGGCCTCTTCGATCGCCTCGTCGTGGTGACCCAGTCCGCCCAGCGCGAGCGCCCGGTCAGCCAGAATGTGGGCGCGTCGAGCCGCATCCTCTCCGGCGTCTAGCGCCGCCATGTCGAGCACCTCGACCGCCGTGGCGAAGTTGCCCATGCGATAAAGCACGTGCCCCAACATGTTGCGGGCGCGGGCCTGGATCGGCTTCCAGCGCTCGCCTTCATTCTCTAGCGCCTGTTCGATGACCGTCACCGTCTCAGCAAGTTCGCGCTCGGCGGCAGCAAATTTGCCCTGGTCGATGTGGATGGAGGCGAGCGCCAGCCGTGCTTCTATATGGCCGGGTTGAAGACGGACCGTGTCGCGGAAGCGCTTGGCCGCCTCGTCCAGCTGGCCCAGCCCGCGGGCGGCGAGCCCGAGATTGAATGCCAGCATCGGCTCTTTGGGGTCCTTTGCCAGGGCTTTGCGCCAGAGCGCCGCAGCTTCGGCGAGTTCGCCACGCCGGGAAACGCATACAGCGAGAAAGTGTAGGATATCCGGCCTATCGCCGTAGCGGCCGTGCGCCGTCCGGAACAGGGGCTCCGCGCGGTCAAACCAGCCGGCGCGAAGATACTGCAGCCCGGTCTGCAGGTCGGGGTCGGGTTGGGGGGGCGCCATCGCCATGGCCCGCTGTGTAGACCCGGCTCCGGGGCAAGGCTAGATCAAATGCCATGGCCAAGGACGTCGACCTGTTCACTGCTGCCATGTCTGACGTTGCGCCTCTAAAGGGTGCCCGGCGCCGGTCGGTCGGTGCCCCCGAGGCCAAATCCGTCTCTCCGATCAAGACGCTTGCGCCCGAAGCTAAAGAGGGCCGGGCGCCGGTCCGCGCCCTCAAGTCGATGGCGCAACCGCTGGAACCGTTCGATCGCGATGTGGACCGCGCCCTGGCGCGTGGACGTCGCCGGCCTGAGGCGACGCTCGATCTCCACGGCATGACCCTGGCCGCCGCCGAACGGGCCGTGGCGAGCTTCCTCTCCGAGGCGTCGGCGGGCGGCCTGCGGGTCGTGCTTGTCGTGACCGGCAAGGGATTGCGGATGGAAAGCGGCCGCGTCTTCGGCGGTCGTATCCGCGCGGAGTTTCCGGGATGGCTGGAACGACCGGAAAATCGACAACGCATCGCCGGCGTCCGCGCCGCGCATCCGCGACATGGCGGCGGCGGCGCCTTCTATATCCTGCTGCGGCGACGCACGGCCCGAGAATAAGGGCTGACCCGCTGAGCGATCTTAAGACCGGTCGATATTGACCCTCTTATGAATTCGCGGCCGCCCATCGACCTGCCGAAGTGTCTTGTGGAGTCGATCAACGCGTAGAGTTTCCTTAACATCAACTAGGCCCTGCGCCGTCGCTCTTCGGCGAGCAGTCTCTGTTTGCGCTCTACGCCCCAGCGATAGCCGGTGAGGCTGCCGCTGGCGCCGACTGCGCGATGGCACGGGATGACGCCTGCTGCCTGATTTGTGGCACAGGCGCGCCCCACGGCCCGTGCCGATTTGGGCGCGCCGATGCGCTCGGCAATCTCGCCGTAGGTACGGGTCTGGCCTGTCGGGATTTCGGTCAGTGCCTTCCAGACCTTCCACTGGAAGGCCGTCCCAATAATGTCGAGCGGTACGTCCGGCGCGTCGAGCGCCGAGGGCTTGCGGCCATAAAGTCGCGCCAGCACGGCTTTGACGCGCGACGCGAGGGCCGCATCGTTACGCACGATGTCGGCGGCCGGAAAGTCCTGATGAAGATCGCGTTCGAGCTTGCGGTCGCTGTCGCCCAGGAAGACCGCAGCAATACCCTTTTGCGTGGCCGCTACCAGGACGCGGCCGTAGTCGGACTCGACGGTGGTATAATCGATGTGCGCTCCGGCGCCGCCCTTGGCATAGGTGGCGGGCGTCATTCCGAGCGCCTTGTCGCTCGATTCGTAGACACGGCTCGGCGAGCCATAGCCCGCGCCATAAAGCGCGTCTGCCACCTTGTCGCCCTGCCGGAGTGCCTTGCGGAAGCGCTGGCGCTTGCGCGCCACCAGCCAGTCGCGCGGGTTGACGCCGAGCTCGGCCATGAACCTCTTGCTGAGCGTGTTGGCGCTCAGGCCCACCTTGCGGGCGACTTCGGCGAGCGACGGCGGCGTGTCGCGGGTCTCAGCGTCGAACA
>CAYZQZ010000061.1:4792-13976 GCA_964480235.1 uncultured Reyranella sp.
CGCCTTTGAACGGCCTGCCAGCAGGTATCCGGGTCGGGGAAAGTCGGGGAGGCGAGCGCCACGACGGGGAGTGGGAGAGTTGGGAGTTGGGTCATGATGCCAATCTAGGCACCTGACCCAACCTGCTCTATCCGGCGCCCGCCGGCAATTCCCCGACCCGGAAAGCCTTAGATCCAGAAGCCTTTTTCGGCCTCGTGGCGGGCTTTGGCCCGGTCGATCCCGATGTCGCGCAGCAGGCGGTCATCGAGCTCGGCCAGTTGCCGTCGCGAACGGTTCAGTTCGGCGCGGGTCATGACGGCCTCGATGCCATTCGCAACAGTGCCGGCGAGCAGCACGAATGCGCGGCCGAACGTGAGGGACGGGACATCGGCGCGGGAGATTTCCCGCGCGCTGGACAGGGTCGACATGACTTAGCTCCGTTTGAGGCGCGGCGGGCAGGATTGCCTCGGTCGCCTCGTTTCTTTGCCCTATTTGCGGTATCATCAGATCAATCGCAAAGGATGAAACCTCGGGAGGAGGCCCAATAAAACTATGGACTGGTTGCCGTCATGAGCCGATCCCAATTGCCGCTCAATGCCCTACGTGCGTTCGAAGCTGCCGCCCGTCATGCAAGCTTCACCCATGCCGCCGAAGAGCTGCATGTGACCCAAGCTGCAGTAAGCCATCAGGTGAAGGCGCTCGAGGAGCGCCTGGGTGTGGCGCTGTTCGTTCGCCGCCCGCGTGGCCTCGAAATCACCGGCGAGGGCCAGGCGCTGCTGCCCGATCTGCGCGACGCCTTCGACCGGATGACCAATGCGCTCGAGCGGGTCGGCCGCAAGGCCAACTCGGGCACGTTGAACGTCAGCCTGGTCACGACCTTTGCGCTGGGTTGGCTCGCGCCGCGTCTGCACCGCTTCCAGGCCAAGCACCCAGAAATCGAGGTGCGCATGACGACCAGTCAGCGTCGCATCGATTTCGCGCGTGAGGATTTCGACTGCGCCATCCGCTTCGCGGTTCAGCCCGAGCCCGATTTGCACGCTACCAGGCTGTTTTCCGACGTGCTGACGCCGCTTTGCGGCAAGCGCTACAAGGACAAGCTCAAGACCCTCGACGATCTCAAGCGCGTGCCGTTCATCGACATGACCTACGACCCCGAGTGGGCGATCTGGCTGCGCGCGGTCGGGATGGGCGACTTCAAGCCCAAGCGGGTGTTGACCTTCGACTCGACCATGATCGCCGTCGAAGCGGCAATGGAAGGGGCCGGTGTTGCGGTCGGCCCGCCTCAGCTGTTTCGCGAGGAGTTGGCCGAGGGCCGCCTGTTCCAGCCGTTTCCGCAGATCGTCGACTCCGGCAAGGCTTGGTGGTTCGTCTGTCCACCGGCATCGGTCAATCGTCCCAAGACGCGGGCCTTCGAGGATTGGCTGGTCGAGGAGCTGAGCGCGCCGCAAGTGCGCTCGACACGGCCCGCCGTGGCCTCCGTGCGACGCTGATTTGGGGGCGGCGTGACCGCATTTGGGCGTGCCGACCGGACAGAAAAAATCTAATAGGAGGGCCATCATGACCCTGCAGATCAGCCGCCCCTGGGCGCGCACCGAGTCGGCCGACGCCCTCGTGGGTGCCGGTTTCTTCACCGTCGCCAATCCGGACGACGCTCACGATCGTCTGCTCGGAGCCAGCAGCCCGAAAGCCGGCAAGATCGAGATTCAAGCCATCAAGGTCGTCGGGCCGGGCATCCGGATGAAGCCCGTGGAAGGCGGATTGCGCGTGCCGAAGCTTACGACACTGGTTCTGAAGCCGCGCGGCTATCACCTGCTGATGTCGGATCTGCCTGCGCCATGGGCCATCGGATCGAAGGTGCCGGTCTGCCTGGAATTCGAGAAGGCCGGGCGGGTCGAGATCGAGTTGCTGGTCGAGGCACACGGCCCGATCGGCGTCGAAGCCCTGGTCGACGCCAACAAGGCCTAGCCCGGATAGGAGTGGCGCCCGCCGAACGCGTCCTCGACGACGAGGGTTTCGGTGCGTGCTTCTGGATCGTCGCCGAGATAGCCAGGGCCGATCGGCACCTTGCCGTGACCGCCCGGTACATCGAGCACATAAGTCGGCTGCGCGAGGCCCGACAGGCGGCCGCGCAAGGCCTTCATCAGTTCCTGCCCGCGCTCGACAGAAACCCGAAAGTGGCCGGTGCCGCGCACCAGGTCGGGATGGTGCAGGTAATAGGGCTTTACGCGACAGCTCACGAGATCGCGCATCAGACGGTCGAGCGTTTCGACGTCGTCGTTGATGCCCGCCAGCAGCACGGTCTGGCCAATCAACGGCAGGCCTGCCTCGGCGAGCCGCGCCAGGGCGGCGCGCGACGGCGCGGCGAGTTCGCGCCAGTGATTGCAATGCACCCCGAGCCAAATCGCGGCGCGCCGCCGACGCAGTGTCTGCACGAGTTGGTCGGTGATGCGTGACGGTTCGACGATCGGCACCCGGCTGTGCAGGCGAATCACCGCGACATGCGCGATGGTGTCCAGCCCTTCCATCAGGGCGGCCAGCCGGCGCGGGGCCATCATCAGCGGATCGCCGCCGGTCAGGATCACTTCCCAGATTTCCGGCCGTGCGCGAATGTAGTCGAGGGCCGTCTTGAGTTCGGTATCGTTCAGGGCTTCCGCGCCGGGGCCGACCTTCTCGCGACGGAAGCAGAAGCGGCAATAGACCGGGCAGGCGTGCAACGGCTTGAGAAGCACGCGATCGGGATAGCGGTGCACGATGCCCTTGATCGGTGAACGGGCCTCGTCACCGATCGGATCGGCAATTTCCCCGGGGGCGATGTTCATTTCGCGCAGGTCGGGCACGAACTGGCGTGCGATCGGATCGCCGCCCGGATCGCGGCGGTCGATGAGGGCCAGCATTTCTTCAGTCAGGCCGATCGCCATGCCGTCGGCGACTTCAGCCAGACGCGGATCAGGCGCGACCAATCCCTCGCGTTCGAGGTCCTTCAGGGTGCGCAGGGTGGGCATGGCGGCCGTCACATAGGCGGCCGCAACGTCTACGTCCAGCGGGCCGTATCGGCGCGATCCGTGGCGGTCAGCAAGGTCGCTGTCGAAACCACCGTCCACTCGCAGAGATCGTAGCGGCGGCTGAGCTTGGTGCGCACTTCCTGTTCCTCACGGCCCTCCGGAATCTTGGAGCGTTCCCACATGGCGAGGTTGGGCCGGCGGGTCAGCAGCAGGCTGCGAACCCCGTCCTGAAGGCCCGCGCCGGATGCCTCGTCGAAGGCGGGGCCATTGCGATCGCCAATGGCCTGCCACAGGCCTATGACCTGCGAATCGTAAGAACTCTCGAAGCCCGGCCAGGCTTGGGCACAAAGGTCGAGAAATTCGGGCCAGTGCTGCGCCGGCGAGGCGAACCAGCGGAAGGCATAGTTGCCCTGGCGGGTAAGCGGGGTGGTGTCGGTAGGCCGCAGGGTCGGCAGCAGCAATTCGCTGCTTGCCGCCAGCACGTCGGGATCGCGCGCCAGCAGGATCCGTTCCGCCTCGCCTGCGCGCCGGGTCTGGGACCAAACGGTTAGCACCTGAAGCTCATCGCGCGGCCGCCCGATCTGGCTGCGGAAGACGCCGTATAGCGCACCGCCTGCTTCGGTGATGCGGCGCCAGCCGTCGCCCGCCAGACGGCCTGCCAGCGCCTGCCACTGGCGTGGGCGGACGGCGATACGGTGATGAACGAACAGCGCGGTCACGACGGCACGGTTAGGCCGTCGCGGGTGCATGGCGCGTCAGGCTGAAACCCTCGTAGCCCTTGGCGGCGATGGCATCGCAGTGCTTCTTGTAGCGGTCGAAGCCGCCGACATAGGGCATGAACACGCGGGGTTTGCCCGGAATATTGGCGCCCATGTACCAGGAGTTGGCCAGCGGATAGAGCGTGCTGTCGGCGACCTGATTCACATGCGCCACCCAGTCGGCCTCGGCCTGCGCGGCTGGCGCAATGCGGTCGAGCTGGTGCTTGTGCAGATGGTCGATCGCATCGGCGATCCAGTCGACGTGTTGTTCGATCGACGCAATCATCTGCGTCTTGACGCCGGGGCTGCCGGGCCCCGTCACGATAAACATGTTGGGGAAACCCGCGACCATAAGGCCGAGATAGGTGAGAGGACCGCCCTCCCAGTGGCGGCGCAGCAACGCGCCCTCCGACGTGCGCACATCGATCTCGTTCAGCGCACCGGTCATGGCGTCGAAGCCGGTGGCGAAAACGATGGCGTCGAGTTCGAACGACGTGCCCGACTTGAGCTTCAGGCCGGTCTCGGTGATCTGGTCGATCGGATCCGAGCGCACGTCGACCAGGCTGACGTTCGGCCGGTTGTAGGTTTCGTAGTAGTTGGTATCGAGGCAGAGTCGCTTGGTGCCGATCGGATGGTCCTTGGGCGCCAGCAGCTCTGCGGTCCTCTTGTCCTTGACGATGCCGCGGATCTTGTTGCGCGCGAACTCGGATGCCGTGTCGTTCGACTGCTTGTTCACCAGCAGATCGGTATAGGCATAGAGGTAGCTGATCGAGCCGCCTTCCTGCCACTTGGCTTCGTACGCCTTGTTGCGCTCATCTTCGCTGACTTCGAGCGCCGACCTGGTCGGTTTGGCATGGCCGCCGATCGCGAACGGCGTCTCCATCGCCGCTGCGCGCCGTGCTGCGTACTCCGCCTTGTGCCGGCGCTCCTTCTCTTCAGGCATCGGCATATTGCGTGCCGGCAGGCTGAAATTTGCCGTGCGCTGGAATACCGTCAGGTGCTTGGCCTGCTGCGCGATGAGCGGGATCATCTGTACGCCCGACGAGCCGGTGCCGATCACGCCGACCCTGAGGCCAGAGAAGTCGGCTCCTTCGTGCGGCCACAGGCCCGAGTGGTACCACTTACCCTCGAAGTCCCCGAGGCCCTTGAAGTCGGGCACCCTCGGAGTCGAGAGATTGCCAGCTGCCATCACGCAATAGCGCGCGACGATCGTCTCGCCCTTGTCGGTGGTGAGCGTCCAGCGGTTGGTGGCACCGTCGAAATGCGCCGACCTGATGCGTGTGTTGAGCTGCACGTCGCGACGGAGGTCGAAGCGGTCGGCGACGTGGTTGATGTATTTCAGGATCTCGGGCTGCGTGCCGTAGCGCTCCGGCCACTTCCAGTCCTGCTGCAGCTGCTCATCGAACGAATAGGAATATTCGAGGCTCTCCACGTCGCAGCGCGCGCCGGGATAGCGGTTCCAGAACCAGGTCCCGCCGACGCCCGAGCCTGCCTCGTAGGCCCGCACTTTGAGTCCGAGGCCGCGCAGGCGATGGATGGCATAGAGGCCCGCCAGGCCGCCGCCGACGATGGCAACGTCGAGCTGGTCTTTTTCCTTCGGAGCATGGGAAGGGCTGTTCGAGGCGTCAGGCATGGCGTTCCGTCCGGTTTTGCAATGCGATTTGCGCTCGCATCTTGTCTGCAAATCATAGGGCCGGGCTCGGCATGCAGGAAGCGCGGTGCAGCATGCCGGCCCCGGCGGATGCGCAGCGATTGTTTCGGACTTATGCTTTTTCCATGACGACTCATGCCGTCCCGACCGCCGGCTAAGGCTTGGATCAGTCGGTTCCCCCCTCGAAATCACAACAGGTCGCCAGTCCGGCCCTTGGGGTTGCGCCCGCGCGGACCGGCTGGCTGCCGGCGCGCAGTCGTCTGCCGATCGGTCCGCGGACCCTCGCCATCGCCGTCGTGATCCTGCTTGCCCTCGCCTATGGCGGCCGCGAGATCTACCTGCGCTGGACCCACGTCTATGAATACGACGCCCGGGTGAGTGCCGATATCGTCACGGTGTCGAGCCGCGCCGACGGCTGGATCGTCGAAATGCCGGCGCTCGAAGGCATGAAGGTGAAGCCGGGCGACGTCGTGGTGAAGATCGACGATCGCACTTCCAAACTCCGGGTCGACGCCATCCGCGCACAGATCGAAGGCGTGCGCGCCGAACGCACGCGGCTGCGCGCCGAGCGCCGGCTCTATCTCACGCAAACCGATGCGATGGCGCGGACCCGCTCCTCCGCCTTGCAGGCGCGCGAGCGGGCCATGGCGGCACTGAAGACCGATCTCGATCTCGCCCGGCTCGAGCTCGATCGCAACAAGTCGCTGTTTCAGCGCCACGTATCCAACGAGCGCGCACTCCAGCAGGCACAAGCTGCGGTGTCCAAGCTCGAGCAGCAGATGGAACAGATGCAGGCCGAGCAGGATCAGGCGCAAGGCAGTCTCGACGAGGCCAAGGCCGAAGCCGAGAAGCTGAACGTCATCGATGCCCAGATTGCTGCGCTCGACCACCAGGTCGCCAACCTCGCCGCCCAGATGAAGCAAGTAAATGTCGAGGTCGAGGACCGCACCATCCGCAGCCCGATCCCGGCCGTGATCGACCGCACCTTCGTACTGCCGGGCGAATATGTCGCCGCCGGCCAGCGCATCTTGCTGCTGCACAACCCGGCGGAAGTCTGGGTCGAGGCCAATATCAAGGAGACCGAAGTCGGCCGGCTCAGGCTCGGTCAGAAGGTCCTGGTTTTTGTCGACGCCTATTCGGGCGAGCGCTTCATCGGCAAGGTCGCGCGCATCGGCAGCGCCACGACTGCCCGCTTCGCGCTGCTGCCCACGCCCAATCCGTCGGGCAATTTCACCAAGATTACCCAGCGGGTGCCGGTGAAGATCGACATGGTCGAAATGCCCAAGCCGCTCACACCGGGCATGATGGTCGAAGTGGAAATTGACGTCCGCTAGCCTCCCGCCCCAGCCGGCGCCCAGCCAGACTGCGCAGGTCCTTACCGAACGATACGGGTCGGCCTATCGCTGGCTGGTCACCATCACCGGCATGATCGGCGTCGTCTCGATGGTGCTGGCGATGACCACGGTTAACGTAGCGGTGCCCGACGTGATGGGCGCCTTCGGCATCGGCCAGGACAAGGCACAATGGATGTCGTCGGCCTACATGGCGACCATGACCGCGGGCATGCTGATGAATGCCTGGGTCACCGGCGTGCTGGGCGAGCGGCGCACCTTCGTGGGCTCGCTGTTCTTCTTCTCGATCGGTGCACTGCTCGGCGGATCCGCGCCGACCGAGGATGCGCTGATCTTCGCGAGAATCCTTCAGGGATTCAGTGCCGGCATTGCCCAGCCGCTTGTGATGGCCACCATCTTCACGGTCTTCCCCGCCGATCGCCGCGGCATGGCGATGGGTGTGTTCGGGCTCGGTGTCGTGTTCGCGCCGGCGATCGGCCCGACTCTGGGCGGGCTGATGATCGAGTACTTCTCCTGGCGCTATGTGTTTTTCATCTCGCTGCCGTTCTGCATTATCGCTGCCGCGCTGGGCATGCTGTTCATGCCGACCCGAGCGTTCCCCAAGGTCATCCCGCCGTTCGACTGGCTGGGTTTCGGTCTGCTTTGCACGGCACTGCTCGGTTTGATGACCGGGATCGCTGATGGCCAGCGCGAGGGCTGGACATCGGACGCGATCGTTTTCCGCCTGGTCATCGGCATCGCCGCCAGCATCGCCTTCATCTTCTGGGAGCTCCACACGCCGCGCGCGTTGCTCGACGTGCGCATCTTCTCCAATGTCGAGTTCTCGGCCACGGCCTTGATCGCTTTCATCTTCGGCGCCGGCATGATGGGCTCTACCTACGTGATCCCGGTCTTCGTGCAAACCATCATCGGCTTCACGCCGCTGCTCGCCGGGCTGATGATGATGCCGGCAGGCCTGATGCTTGCCTTTATCTTCCCGCTGGCCGGCCGCCTGTCCGATGCCATGCCTGCGTCGACCATGATCATCGCCGGCCTGTTGCTCTTCGCGTTGGGCTTCTGGTGGATGATCGGTGCCGATGTCGACACGACTTTTTGGACCCTGGTCGGCATGATCATGGTGTCGCGACTGGGGCTGGGCTTCATCAACCCGAGCCTCAATGCCTCCTCGCTGCGGGCTCTGCCGGCTGACAAGGTGCGCCAGGGTGCCGGCGTCGCCAACTTCATGCGCCAGCTCGGCGGCGCCTTCGGCATCAATCTGATGGTCGCTTTCTTCGAGGTGCGCACGCGTTTTCATGCCGACGCCCTGACCGCCACCCAGGACTGGGGCAACGCCACCACGGCCCGGCTGGTCATCCAAGTCGAGCAGCTGATGCAGCGTTCGGGCTTGCCGCTGCAGCAGCAGAAGGCTGGCGCTTACGAATATCTCGGCACGATCCTCAATTCCAAGGCACAGATGATGGCCTTTTCCGACACCTTCATCGTGGTCGGTTTGGTGGCGCTGGCGGCGCTGGCTCCTGCGGCGATGCTGTCGCGTTCGCAGCGCAGGTCGACCCGGCTTGCGTGGAAATAAGCCCACTCGTTACGATGGGACATGAACGCCGCCAAGCTCCACTGGACCCCGTCCCCGATACTGCCGTCCAAGCGGCAGTCCTTTGTCGGCATCAGCTACGAAGAGATGCTGTCACGCGCCCGCAGCCTTCTGCCGGCCTTCGCCGAACGGGCGGCCGACTGCGAGAAGCAGCGCCGGTTGACCGACGAGAACGAGCGCGATCTGCATCGCACCGGCCTGTTCCGTGTGCTGCAGCCGGCGAGCGTTGGCGGGGCCGAGCTCGATCTCGGCATCATCGTCGACGTCTGCGCCGAGATCGCCAAGGTCTGCCCGTCGACCTCGTGGAACTTCGGCAATCTCGCCAGCCATCATTGGATGCTGGGGTATTTCGACCCTGAGACGCAGGACGAGATCTGGGACGTCTCGCCCGATACCCTGATCGCGACGTCGCTCGCTTTCCCCGGCGGCCGAGGCCAAAAGGTCGAGGGCGGCTGGGTGGTCACCGGCCGCTGGCCGCTGTCGTCCGGCATCGACAATTCCGACTGGAACATGCTGGGCTTCCAGGTGCGCGAAACCGAGGGCGGCCCGGTCGTCGACAATCGCTTCGCCCTGGTGCATCGCTCAGAATACGAAATCATCGACACCTGGCACGCCATGGGGCTCGCCGGCACCGGCTCCAAGCACGTTGCTTGCAGCAAGCTTTTCGTGCCCGACCGGCGCTCGATTTCGGCCTGGACCTTCAACGGCAAGCCTCACCCGGGTTCCAAGCGCCACGCCGGCCCGCTGTTCCGCCTGCCGCTGCTGGCGCTCGGTCCCTACGTGCTGACCGGCGTCATGCTGGGCTGCGCCAAGGGCGCCTACGAGATGACGGTGGGCGATGCGCGCAAGCGCAA
>CAYZQZ010000062.1:0-13930 GCA_964480235.1 uncultured Reyranella sp.
CCTCTCCAAGGCCGAAGGCTCCAACGACGACCAGAAGGTCGGCATCGAGATCGTGCGCCGTGCGCTGCAGGCACCGGTCCGCCAGATCGCCGAGAACGCCGGCTTCGACGGCGCGGTGGTTGCGGGCAAGATGCTCGACCAGAAGGACACCAACTTCGGCTTCGACGCCCAGAGGGGCGACTACGTCGACATGGTGAAGTCGGGCATCATCGATCCGGTCAAGGTCGTGCGCACCGCGCTGCAGGATGCCGCTTCGGTGGCGGGCCTGCTGGTGACGACCGAAGCCATGGTTGCCGAGAAGCCCGAGAAGAAGGCTCCGATGAGCATGCCTCCGGGTGCCGACGGCGGCATGGGCGGCATGGACTTCTAAGTCCAGGCCTCTCGCGAGGATACGGAAGGGCCGGGGAGCGATCCCCGGCCTTTTCATTTAGGCTTCGCGCCATGAGTGCGTGGCCGATCTCCGTCAAGGGCGTCCTGTTCCAGGAAGGCCGCGTGCTGCTGCTGCTGAACGAGCGCGGCGAGTGGGATCTGCCGGGCGGGCGACCCGATCCGGGCGAGGATCATCGCACGGCACTGACACGAGAAGTGCGAGAAGAGACCGGGCTCGAAGTCGAGGTCGGTGCGGCACTCGACCAACATCTGTTCGAGGTCCTGCCGCAGAAGCTGCCCGGACATTTCGTGCGCATCGTGCCGTTCGTCTGCAGGCTGGTCGGCGGCAGCGAAGTGACTCTGAGCCATGAGCACTTGCAGACGCGATGGCTACCGCTCGCCGAACTCGGCGAGACAATCGCCGGCCATCCATTGCCCAAGGGCTATCTGGGAGCGATACGCCAGGCGATCGCCCAGTCCGGTCCCTCGCCCCGGTTGCCGTAACTGCGTGTCGTCTCCACCTTGAGGAACCGGTCGTGCGCTGCGGCGGCGCCGAGCCAGAGCGGGTTCCAGGCATCGAAGGCCGCGAGCGGATCGGCGAGCTTCAGTTCGCGCACCGCGCGCCAGCCGGTCATCGAGACGCACACCGCGCCGTCGCGTTCCGACGTGTCGACCTGCTCGCCGCTGGCCTGCTGTACCGCGGCAAGCCAGCGTCCGAAATCGCGCGCGCTTTGCAGATCGCCGCGTTCAACGTCGGTCGGCAGGTCCATGTCGCGCGCTGTCTCCTCATGGAACTGCAGGCCGACCAGACGCGCCACGCGGCCAAGTTCGTCGCGCGTTCCGTCGGCGCCCAGCAGTTCCTGCAGCGTCGGCAGCATGGTGCGCAGATATTCCAGCGCGTAGGCGCGGAAGGTCCGGAGCTTCCGTTCTTCCGGCCAGCTGTCGGTGTCGAGCCTGGGCTGCGTCTTCCAGTCGACCCGTGGCATCTCTTCCTTGCCGTAGGCAAAGCGCACACGCTCGCTCTCGGCGATCGGACGGCCGTAGTCGATGTAATAGCCTTCGAGCCCGGGCAGGCCGTCGACCGTCATGCCGGTGCAGACGAAGCCCAGCCGGTCGTTGCCCAGCGAGACGCCGTTATGGCCGTGCCAGCCGTGCAGCATGGCCGCCGACACCGCGTGCGGCACGGCGGCGATCGCCGTTCCCTTCCAGATCCAGCGCGGCGGGGGGTAGCGTACCCAGGCCTTGCTGTCGCTTTCTCGCAAATAGCCCGTCTTCACGCCGCCCAGCGCATTGGAGTGATAGTGGTAGAGCGCGCAGGCCGGCGCATCCTGCTCGCCCGCCAGACCGAGCTTCTGCAGGCCGGGCAGGAATTTCTCGAGATGCTGGCGGCGAAAATGGCGGAACACGTACTCGCGCGCAGTGTCCTCGCCGCGCCGCGTGACGAGACCCAGGATCAGCGCCGTCATCAGCGCGTTGTAGAGCGTTCCGACCGCGCGATAGGCGGCGAGATCGGAAGACATCAGCCGTTGTGGCCGTCGACCAGAATTGCCCTGGATTTTCCGGCCTTCAGCCGCATCGCAAGGATCGGCTTGTAGTGCTCGCCAAAATAGAACTCCTCGGCCTTTTCATAGGTCGGGAACTCCAGCACGACGATTCGCGAGTGCGTCCAGCCGCCTTCCAGAGTCTTGGTCTTGCCGCCACGCACGATGAACTTGCCGCCGAACTTGGCGATCGCGCCCGGCGTGTGCTTGCGGTACTCCGCCATCAGGGCTTCGTCGGTCGTCTCGACCTCGACGATGATGTAAGCGGCCACGCTTTTCCTCCCTCAACCAGTTTCCATCGGCAGGCTGGAGTCTTTCGACCACTCCTGCATCGAATTGTCGTAGACCGAGACATTCTTGTGACCGAGCAGAGCCGTCAATACGAATGCGTCGAGCGACGCGGCAATCCCGCCGCCGCAATAGACCAGCACGCGCTTGTCCGGCGCGGCGCCCACGCCGTCGAATGCCGCGCGCAATTCGTTGATCGGCTTCAGGGTCTTATCCGGCCCGAACAGGCTCGCCGCCGGCACGCAGCAGGAGCCCGTAATGCGGCCCGGCCGGCCATAGGTCACGCCGCCGGTGCCTTTGTGCTGATCGTGACTCAACGCGTTGAGAGTCAGTGTGCCCGGCTTGCCGATGGCCGCCTTCATGTCGTTCTTGTCGACGAAGATTTCGGGGCGGCCGCGCAGCGTCAGCGTCGCCGGCGGATGGATGGTCTCCTTGGTCTCGAGGGGACGGCCCTCGGCCTTCCATTTGTCGAGCCCGCCATCGAGGATCGCGGCATCGTCGAAGCCGACGGCGCGCAGCATCCACCAGATGCGCGTAGCCCAGGTCGGCGTCGCGTGGCTGTACAGGACCACGAAAGTGCCATGGCCGATGCCCTTGGCGGCGAAGGTTCTGGTCAGGGTCTCGAGCGGAGGCAACGTGTAGCGGAGCTTCGACGAGGTATCGGACAGCTCGCCGGCAAGATCGAGGAAGGCCGCGCCGGGCAGGTGGCCCTTGTCGTAGTTGGCACGGCCGCTTTCGGAGATGTAGCCCGGCTGGCCGTCGGTGCGCGGCCGCAGATAGGTCGTGCAGTCGAACACCCGCACGGCCGGTGCGCCCAGGCGCCGCGCGAGTTCTTCGGTCGTGATCAGATTGGCGGATTGCGCCATGTCGCCTTCCTCCGTCTCTTTGGAAGGCGAGAGTAGGCGCTGGGTGCGCGCCACTCCAGTGGTGCGGTTTCTTGTCTTAGTGGAACCGTGTGAGCTCTCGGTGCTGGTTACAACGCCTGCCGCTCACCAATCGCTAGCGCGAGGCGCTAACGATTAGATGGTTTTCTGCGGCAGCGGCGGAATGACGATGGTCTGCGGCGGCGCGGGCGCAGTCGGCGCAGGCGCGGCCGCCTGGGCCTGCGTGCTGTTGGTGGTCGCCGGAGCCATCGCAGCCGGCGGCGGGTTGCTGGCCGAGGGCGGCTTCTTGGTCTTGTGCGCGGTTGCCTTGGTCGGCGCCTTCTTCGGCGTTGCTTGAGCCTGCACCCGCTTCAGGCAGGCGCTGCGCGAGCTGGCCGACTTCAGCGTCTGGCAATAGGCGGTGGTCCCGGGCTTGGGCTTGGCGGCCGGTATGGGAGCGGGCGGGGTCTGTTCGGTCTGAGCGAAGACCGGCATGGCGACGGCGAGGGCGACGACGGCCGCTAGGCCGGTGAAGAGTGTACGCATGAACATCGGCATCTCCTGGGCCGCTGGCGGGGGGGCAGCGATTCGGCCTCTTTAAGATGCAAAATATTATTGTATCTTCTGTATTTATGTCAAATTCTTAATGTTTCACTGGAATCATCTGCTGTGCAGGCCATCCTCAACGTCGCCTTCCCCATTTTCGGGGTCATCCTGACCGGCTACCTCGCCGGGCGCTGGCGCCTGCTGGGAGGGGAGGCGACTACGGCGCTCAACGCCTTCGTGAGCTGGTTCGCCCTGCCAGTGCTGTTCTTCGGCACGCTCGCCCGCACGCCGGTCGCCCGGGTGCTCGATCCTGCCCTGATCGCGGGCTTCGGCCTCGCGGTGATGGCGACTTTCGTACTTTCCATGCTTGTGACCTGGATGGTGGCGCGCAGCGGCCTCGCCTCGATGAGCCTGCAGGCGATCGCGGCTTCCTGGGGCAATGTCGGCTACATGGGCGTGCCGCTCTGCATCGCCGCTTTCGGCGAGCAGAGCCTGCCGCCGGCCATGCTGACGGTGATCGTGACCGCCGTGATCTCGATGGTGTTCGGCGTCATGCTGATCGAGCTCGAGGTCGCGGCCGGCCACGGGCCGGTGCGCACCTTTCTGCGAGCGGCCTGGAACGTGGCAAAGAACCCACTGCCGCTGTCGATCGCCGCCGGCATCGTGTATTCGGCGCTCGGATTGCCTGTGCCGGTGCCGGTCGAAAAGTGGATCGACCTGCTGGGGGCGGCGGCGGCGCCCTGTGCGTTGTTCGCCATCGGCCTGTTCCTGTCCGACAAGTCTATCAAGAGCGGCATCCTCGAGGCGGGCTTCGCCACCTTCATCAAGTTGCTGCTGCAGCCCCTGCTGGCGCTCGCCATCGTGCCGGCCTTCGTGCCGATCGACAGCGTCGCGGGGAAGGTAGCGCTGGTGATGGCGGCGTTGCCGACAGCGTCGAATGCCTTCGTGCTGGCCAAGCAGTTCGATATTTCAGTCGAACAGAACACGGCCTCGATCCTGTTCAGCACGGCGTTTTCGGTGTTCACTGTTTCCGCTTTGCTGGTTTGGCTGCGCGTAACCTGAAAACGAGGGAGACCAGGATGCTGCAGGAATTCAAGAAATTCGCGATGCGCGGCAGTGTCGTCGATCTCGCCATCGGCGTGATCATCGGCGCCGCATTCGGCAAGATCGTCGATTCGCTGGTCGGCGACATCATCATGCCGGTGATCGGCCGCCTCTTCGGCGGGCTCGATTTCTCCAACTACTTCATCGGCCTTACCACGGCCGCGAGCCAGGCGCCGAACTACGACGCCGCAAAGAAGGCCGGCGCGGCGCTGGGCTACGGCACCTTCATCACCGTGACGGTGAACTTCCTGATCATCGCGTGGGTGATGTTCATGGTGGTCAAAGGCATGAACACCGTGTTCGCCAAGGAGAAGGAGGCGCCGTCGGCGCCTACACCGCCTTCGAAGGAAGTCGAGTTGCTGACCGAGATCCGCGATCTGCTGAAGTCGCGATAGCGGCGTCGAGCCGCCGGACGAGTCCATCGGAAATCTTCGTCAGCGGCAGGCGGCATTCCGGGGAAGCGATCAACCCTTGCCGCCACAGGATGTGCTTGATCGGCATGGGATTGGCTTCGGCGAACAGCAGCGGCACCAGCGTCGCCACCTGCGACCAGGCGTGCCGTGCGCCCGCGATGTCGTTGGCGGCAAAGCGATCGCGAACCTCGACGAAGTGCCCGGTCATGACATGGCTCGCCGCCAGGATGCCGCCCTCGGCGCCGTTGGCCAACATGGTGAAGTAGAGCGCGTCTTCTCCTGTCAGCACCGAGAAGCCGTCGGGCTTTCGCTGCAGCAATTCGAGTGACTGCGCGATCGACCCCGAACTGTCCTTGCAGCCCGCGATGTTTGGAACCTGGGCAAGCTCGAGCATCGAGTCGTTCGAGAGGTTGACCGCCGTGCGATAGGGGATGTTGTAGATCAGCACCTTCCGGTCGGTGGCGCCGGCGATCGCCTTGAAATGGGCAATCAGCCCATCCTGGCCCGGCCGGTTGTAGTAGGGGCAGACCGACACGATACCGTCGAAGCGATGGCGCTCCAGGCGCTTCAACGCCTTGGCCACCTTGCGCGTGTCGTTGCCGCCGACCCCCACGAACACCGGCACCCGTCCGGCCGCCCGCGCCACCGTGCTGGCGACCACCTGGTCGAATTCCTCGTCGTCGAGCGTCGGCGCCTCGCCGGTCGTGCCGAGCGGGAACAGGCCGTCGACGCCCAGCTCCAGATAGTGGTCGATCAACCGCTCGTAGCTCGCGATATCGACGGCACCATCCTTGAACGGCGTGATCAGGGGCAGCCACAGGCCACGGATCGTCATGCGCATCTCCTCTTTCGGCGATGGCAGGATGTGTCTGATCCAGAAATAAGAAAATCAAATTGATTGGATAAGATCGTTCGTAATTTGTTATGAATAGCCATTCGCAAGGACCTTGACGTGGCGTTGCTGCGCGCCTTCCTGGCGGTGGTCGATTCGGGTGGCGTCACAGCGGCGGCATCCGCGCTCAATCTCAGCCAGGCCGCGGCCAGCCAGCAGATCAAGCGGCTGGAGGAACTGCTCGGCTGCCGGTTGTTCGAGCGCGCCGGCCGCAGGCTGATTCTGGCGCCGGCGGGCGAGCGGCTGGAAGCCCAGGCGCGCCGGCTGGTCGCCCAGAACGACGAGTTGCTTGCCTCGATGAGGGCTCGCCAGTTCGAGGGTGAGGTCCGTTTTGGCGTGCCCTACGACATCATCGCGAGTTTCGTGCCGGCGATCCTGCGCCGCTTCGCGCGCGCCCAGCCACGGGTGCGGGTCAGTCTGGTCTGCGAGGATTCAAAGGTCGTGCGCCGCCAGCTCGCCTCAGGCGACGTCGACCTCGCGCTGACCACCGAGACCGAGTGCGGCCGCCATGGCGAGACCTTGCGGACGGACCGTCTGGTCTGGGTCGGCGTGCCGGGCGGAGAAGCGCACCTGAAGGATCCGTTGCCGGTTTCGCTCGGGGCCCCGACCTGCGTGTTCCGTCCGGTCGCGATCGAGGCGCTGGGCAAGGCCCGGCGCGACTGGCGCGCGGTCTGCGAGGTCAGCCGTATGGAGCCGGTCTATGCCGTCCTCGAGGCGGGGCTTGCGGTGGCGCCGCTGCTCCGGTCCTCGGTACCGGAGCGGTTCGCCATCCTGGGCCGCGAGGCACGCCTGCCGACGCTCCCGGAATTCCGGATCAATCTCTATGCGCCGTCGGGTGCCAGCCCGGCGGCACGCGACCTCGCTGACCATGTGCGACAGGGCTTTTCGTCGCGCACATGACATCCACGGCAGGCCCGTTCAACAATTGATACGATTGCACACTGTATTCGCAGCGCTTCCGAAACTATCCTCCGCGCCATTATTTTTGAGGAATTTTCGATGCGCACTCTGCTCGGCTGGGTTTTCAAGGCCGCTTTCGTCGGTGTCCTCTATCTCGGCGTGACCTCGGGCATGCAGGTCAAGCTTCCCGACACGGTATTGGGCTTCAAGGTGCCGGAGCAGGCCCACCAGTTCGTCGAGCGGACCTCCCAGATCGCCGACTTCGGCAAGCAGACCCAGACCGGCTTCAAGGGAATCGCCGACAGCTTCAAGTAATACGCCATCCCCACTGGCGTTACCCGGGCGGGCCCGGCATCTGCGGCTTTCGGACCGCCGGTTGCCGGGCCCGCTTTTTTGCTATTGTGTCCTTCACGGAGCGGCCCCAACGGCCCGGGAACCGGTCCCGGTTGCCGGGCTGTTGGGGAAGCCGTTCCGCATTGATAAGATTCGGAGTGCGGCCACCTGTCCGGTGGGGTTGGGCGGGACGTGCTCTAGGGAAGCTTGAGGGCGATCAATTGAAGGGACCGAATCTGGCCGTCGCGGCGGCGCTGGCGACCACGCTCGCCATGGGCGCGTGCACGCTGCCGACCAACGTCAAGATCAAGAAGATCGATGAACTGCGCGCTGCCCAGACGGCGTGTCTCATCAACAACGTGCCGCAGTTCGAAGACGGCAGCTCCGAGCCTTCGAAGGTCGGCCGGTTCGTCGCCATGTCATGCATCGTCGAGACCGACAAGCTCGTCTATTACGCCGTCCCCAATGCGAGCGCGCAGGAACGCCAGGCCTTCCTCGACGACGCGACGATGCGTGCGACCGGCTATGTGATTCGCGCCCGCTCCAGCCAGGCCCAGAAGTAGGACGCCACGCCGCGGATAGCGGCGCGGTCAGGCCGCGGACAGCGGCGCAGTCCAAGCGTTGTAGCCGTACACCCAGTCGGTGTCGGTCGCGCCCTTGCCCCAGACGTTCTGACGCGAGGTCAGCTGCATCTTCGAGGTCCGTGCCTTGCGCGTGGTCTCGTAGCGGGCAAGGGCTTCACTCACGCCGGCGCGGTCGTTCACGCCTTCCAGGCAGCGCGACAGAATCGCGGCATCCTCGATCGCCATTGCCGCGCCCTGTGCCATGTACGGCGTCATCGGATGACAGGCGTCGCCCAGCAGAGCGACGTTGCCGTCGACCCAGTGCTCCAGCGGTTCGCGGTCGACCAGGGGCCGCTTGTGCACGCTCGGACAGGCCGCGAGCAGCCGCCGGACATCCTCATGGAAACCGGAGAAGGCCTCGCGCACCACGTTCACGTCGCCTTCGGCCGACCACGATTCGATCTCGAACCCGGGTTCGGGCTGGCTGGTGACGAAATAGACCTCCGAGCGGTCGGGCTTCACCGGATAGACCACGATGTGGCGGTCCTCGCCCCACCATTTGGTGCAATTGGCGACTTCCAGCCCGCCCAGTCGACTGGCGGGAAACACCGTGCGGTAGGCGATGCGGCCGGTGAAGTTGGGGGCGCTCGCGCCGAACAGCGCTTCCTGGGCCACCGAATTCACGCCGTCGGCGGCGATCACCGCATCGGCCTCGACCGTCACGCCGCCGTCGAAGGTGAGCCGGACCGCGCCGTCGGCCTTCTGGTCGAGGCCGGTGAGGCGGTGGTTGAGCCGCACGATCTCGTCCGGCACGGCACTGGCCAGGGCGGCGTGCAAGTCGCCGCGATGGGCCAGCAGGTAGGGCGCGCCATATTTGTCTTCGGCCGGCTGGCCGAACAGCATGTCGAACAGGATCTCGCCGGTCTTCCAGTCGCGATTGTTCCACGACCGCGGATAGAAGGTATCGGCGCGCAGCCGCGCTTCCAGCCCCAGTCCGCGCAGCACGTGCATGGCGTTGCAGCCGATCTGGATGCCGGCGCCCAGGCGCGAAAACTGCCGGGCCTGCTCGTAGATCGTGACGTCGTGGCCCATCTTGCGCAGGCCGGCCGCGGCGGCCAGGCCGCCCATGCCGGCGCCAACAATGGCGATGTGCAGTGATTTCATTGCAGTCTATGCCGCCTTGGTCTCCTGGTAGAGCGCGCTCTGCCAGCCGCCGCCGCGGCGGACATAAGTGTTGGACGAGAGCACCTTCATTGGCCCGGTGCCGGGATTATAGGTCACGCGATAGAGCAGGCACGCAACGTCCGCGGCCGGCGTCAGCACCTCACCGCTCTTGCGGTCGACGTCGAAGCTGTCGACGCGGAACGTCGGCAGGCCCTTCAGGAACTCGGCCTTTGTGAACCGGCTGCCATCGCCGAAGATCAGTACCGCCTCGTCGGCGAGGTAGGTCTGCATGGCCGCAACGTTCCTGTCCTTGGTGTACTGCCAGCTGCTTATTTCGAGTTCGAGCAGGGTTTTTAGCAACGCCGCACGATCCTGGGCCTGGACTGCGGCGCCAGCCGCCGTCAGGGCGGCAGCGGTACCCGCCAGCAGCAAACGTCGGTCAATCGTCATGTGCACTCCTCCCGAAATCCGGTTGCAAACCTAGCAGTTCAGCCCGCAGGCAGGAGCTTCTTTTCCTGCATCTCGCGAAATGCTTTGCGGAACATCGCCTCGGTATCCATCACCTCCGTGAATCCCGCCTGCATCAGTTTGATGGTTGAAACCAGCGCCGGTGGGCCGGGCTGGGTGCGGCCGAAACCCATCGTGTAGTCGGCATACTCGAAGGAGAGGCCGACGAAGTCCTTCAGGTCGCCGCTCTTGAGGCCGTGCTGCTTGCGGATTTCAGCCCACTCCGCTTCACGCGGCCGGATTTCCCTGTCGAGCGCCAGCGGCACGTGCTCGCCGGCCGCGAAGCCGAGCGCCTCGGCGATGGCTGACCATACATTTGGCCAGGTGAAGACATCGCCATTGGTGACGTTGAAGATCTCGTTGCGTGCCTTCGGTTCCTCACCCGACCAGGCGATGGCGCGCGCCAGCAGATCGGAATCGACCGCCTGCGCGACCCGGCCGACGCCACCCGGATAGTCAAGCGCTGTCTTGCCGGCGCGCCTCATCATCGCGGCGTAGACACCGAGCGCAGGAATCACGTTCATGGCGCTGCCGACCGATTCGCCAACGATCAGCACTGGCCGCAGGATCGACCAGCTCCAGGTCCTGCCCTGGCGACCGGACTCCACCTGCGCGTCGCGGACATAGCGCTCCTGGTTCCAGTAGAAATTCTTCTGTTCGTGCATCTCCGAGCGGTTCTCGCGTGCCGGCACCTTGATCGGCCGCACATGGACGCCGTAGGCCTTGGTACCCTGCAGCAGGGCGACGTGCCGCAGACCACCCGCCACCTGCCGCAGCGGCTCGAACAGGTTGCGGAGCATCGCCTCGTTGAGGCGGATCTGCTCATCCTCCTGCCAGCCCGCGACCAGCCCGGGCCGTTCGTGCAGGGCGGCGTAGACCAGGTGCGTCACATCGCGGAATTTTGCCGCAGCAGCATGGCAGGAAGCCGGTTCGGCGAGGTCGAGCCGCAGCCATTCCGCGCCGAACGTCTCGTCCGGCTTGCGGCGGGAAAGCGCGATGACCCTCGTACCGGCCTGGCGCCCAAAATGCTTCATGGCGGCATAGCCGACCAGGCCGGTGGCACCGGCGACGAGGATGGTCTTACGGGGCATGGTCCGGTTAGAATGCCGGTATGCGCTCAATACTGTCGATCCTCTCGCTGCTGTTCGTGTTGCTCGCCGGAATGTCGGCCCAGGCGGGCCCTCTGGAAGATGGTCTGGATGCCTATCGCCTCGGTGAATGGGACAAGGCTTTCGCCGTGCTGCAGCCGTTGGCCCAGGCCGGCAATCCTGCGGCGCAGGAAAAAATTGGCCGTCTCTATCAGCGTGGCAAGGGCGTGGAGCGCGACTATGCCCAGGCGGCGCAATGGTATCTGCGCGCCGCCAATCAGGGCGAGAGCCAGGCGCAGACGCGGCTCGCCATGATGCTGCGCTACGGGATCGGCCCCCGCCACGATTACGCCGAGGCCATGAAGTGGTACCGGGCGAGCGCCGCGCAGGGCAACAAGCTCGCTCAGGTCGGATTGGGCTACATGCTGATGGAGGGCGTTGGCGGGCCCATCGACTATAAGGCTGCCATCGAGTGGTTCGAGAAGGCGGCGGCCCAGGGCGATGCGTCGGCCATGATGGCCCTGGGCACGCTCTGCGAAGAAGGCAAGGGCGTGGCGAAGGACCTCGTGCAGGCCTGGGTGTGGTACTCGCGTGCCGCGGTTGACGATGGTGAGTACGACGATGCGCTGTTTGCTCGTGCCGAGACCAGCCGTGACGGCATCGCGCAGCGCCTCAGTCCCGCCGAGCTCGCGGAAGCCAAGCGCCGTGCCGCCGAGACGTCAGCGCCGCCACGCAAGTAGCCGACAGGGCGGGCGGCATGGAATTCGGCATGTTTCACGAGTTCCAGCGCCTGCCCGGGGCGAGCGAGGCGTCCTCCTTCGCCGATTCCCTGGCTCAGGTCGACGAAGCCGAGCGACTGGGCCTCGACGCCATGTGGCTCGCGGAGTTGCACTTCGCGCCTGAGCGCTCGGTGCTGGCTTCGCCGCTGATCATTGCCGCAACGATTGCCCAGCGCACCACGCGCATGAAAATCGGCACGGCGGTGCAGGTGCTGCCGCTTTGCCATCCGCTGCGGCTTGCCGAAGAGGTCGCCACGGTCGACCAGCTCTCCGGCGGCCGGCTGATTTTCGGCGTTGGCCGTTCGGGCTTCGCCCATACGTATGCGACATATGGCGTCGACTATGGCGAAAGCCGCGAGCGCTTCACCGAGGTTCTGGCGATCCTCAAGCGCGCCTTCACCGAGGAACGATTCAGCCACAAGGGCAGCTACTACGCCTACGACAATGTGCGTCTGGCACCCCGGCCGCTGCAGACTCCCTGGCCCGAGATCCGGATCGCTGCCGCAAGCCCCGATACCTACGAGGAAGTAGGCACGATGGGTCATCCGATCTTCGTCGCTGCGCGCACCGGCAACCTGTCCGAGCTGGCACCGCTGGTGAAGAGTTATCGGGCGGCCTGGAAGAAGGCCGGCCACGCCGGGGAAGGCGCGGTCTTCCTGCGCGTGCCGGTGTATGTCGCGCTGAGCGATGCGGCTGCGCGCGAGGAACCGCGCGAAAGTATCCTTCATCTGCTGCGTTCGATCGGCGGCAGACTCGAGGCCTCGGCCAAGCTCGACAGTGCCCGCGAGATCGAAAATCGCGCCGCCCGCGGCGCCAAGATGCAGTCGATCGACTACGAGGAAGTGCTGCGCGAGCGCATGATCGTCGGTACGCCGGGCCGCGTGATCGACCGGCTCATTCAGCTGCGCGAGGAATTGGGGCTTGACGGCATCCTCGCGGAGCTCAATCCCGGCAGCCTGATTCCGCATGCCCGTGTGATGACCGCCCTGCGCCTGCTCTGCGAAGAGGTCATGCCTCGGTTCAAGTGACGAGTCGTGTCGTGTAGTGGCTCGATCGTGTCAAAACGACTTCAATACGCTCAAGAACACGCGATCGGAGCAGTAGTTGGTGTAGGCGCAGCCTTCGTACGAAATGCTCGTCCCGACATAGGCAACGTGGAACTCGAGCCCCAGCGCCATCGTCGCGAGGCCGAACTGCCAGTAGTTGTATTCGTTGCCCGGTAGGCCATCGCGAATGAAATTGTCGACCCAGAAATTGCCGAGCGTACCGTAGAGTTCCATCGACACGCTCTTGGGCAGTGGAAGGAAGTCGAGCGGCATGCCGATCCGGGCGCGCTTGTTCCAGCTCTGACCCGATTGGCCGAAGAAATCGTCGCTGTGACGGATGCGGGCGGTGACATAAAACGGGCCGAAATCGTACTCCGCAGTGAAGGTCATCTCGGAGTACTCGTAGCCGAGGTAGACGGGCGTGCCCGGATAGAGATAGCGGACATAGCCGGCGTCGAGCTTCAGCCTGCCGCCGAGCAGCAGGGCCTTGAGGCTTGCGCCGAGGTCTACCTCTAATGCCTCGCCGACCGCGGGGTACCGGACGTTACTGCTCCAGCTGTGAAGGTAGATCCAGACCGGCGGACCGTCGAACAGGTGGGGTGTGCTGTAGCCCACGCCGAACTGATAGGCGGGCTGGCCCATCGTGTTGGAGATTCCGGCGTAGTTGTATTCCGAGGCGAGCGTGAAGTTGGCGCTGAAAGTGCCGCCGAACGGCGCATTCCACCGCTCGCCCGTGGCCTGCGGTCCGGCCTTCTCGCTGTTGCGTGTCGCACCTGTCATGTCGCTGTCCTGCGCCGTCACGCTTGTCGCCTGCATCATCGCCGACATCAGCGCTGCGCCGAGGAGAATGTCGAAGCCGTTCCTCGGCATCGCGCTAGAACGACTTGGTCACGGAAAAGAGCGCCCGAGCCGAGCAGAGGTGGGTGGAGCCACAGCCCTCATACGAGATGCTGGTGTCGGTATAGGCGACGTGGAAGTCGAATCCGAACGCGCTGGTGACGAAGCCGATCTGCCAGAACCAGTAGTCCTGGCTTGGCAGTCCGTCGGCCAGGAAGTTGTCGACCCAGAAATTACCGAGCGTACCGTAGGCCTGGACGCTGACACTGTTGGGCAGCGACAGGAAGTCGAGTGGCACGCCGATACGCGCGCGCTTCTGCCAGCTTTGACCCGAGTTGCCGAAGAAATTGCGGCTGTGACGGAGGCGACCGCTCACTGTCACGGGCCCGAAATCGTAGTCGACCTGGAAGCCTATCTCGCCGTACTCGTAGCCGAGCGCCGCTGGCGTCCCCGGATAGAGGTAGCGGAAATAGCCGAGGTCGAGTTTGAGCTTCCTGTCCATCAGGCGCGTTTTTACGCCGCCGAAGAAGTCGACCTCGACCGCAGGCCCGGTGGCGGGAAAGGCGACGTTGCTGCCGAACGTCCCAGCGTACAACCAGATGCTTCGGTCTTCGTTCAAATAGGGCGAGCGCCAGTCGATCGAGACCTGGTAGGCGGGCTTCAGCTCGGTGTTGGAAATGCCGGCGTAGGAATAGTC
>CAYZQZ010000063.1:0-13914 GCA_964480235.1 uncultured Reyranella sp.
GCGGCCTGCGCGACGACCGGCGGGCGCTATCGGCCAGCGTCGTGGTCTTCGCCATCGCCATGCCGCTGATCGGGGGCACCTGTGCCGCTGCGCTCAGCCCCCTGGTCGGCCTGTCGGCGGGAGGCACGGCGATCCTGATCACGCTCGCGGCCTCGGCCTCCTACATCGCCGTTCCGGCGGCGATCCGGCTCGCGCTGCCGGAAGCCAATCCCGCCATCCCGCTCACCCTGTCGCTCGGCGTGACCTTCCCGTTCAACCTGCTGTTCGGCATCCCGCTCTACATCGCCGTGGCGCAGCGGCTCGGCTGACGGGCGCCCTGCTCCCGGCGCCTCGCGGCTGCGGTCCGCCTTCTGCGCTTTCGCCCTCTATTTGCCGACGGAGGGCGGCGCCGAGAGCTTGACGATATCGGTCCAGCGCTTCACCTCGGCCGAGAGATAGGCACCGACCTCGGCCGGCGTGCCGCGCTTTTCCTCGATGCCGAGCGGCGCAAGCGCGTCCCTGACTTTCTGGTTCTGCAGCGCCTTGTCGATGGCGGCGTGCAGCTTGTCGACCGCGACGGCCGGCGTGCCCCTGGCCGCCAGCAGGAAATAGGCGACATCGACGGTGAGGTCGGGATAGCCCGACTCCTTGAAGGTCGGGATGTCGGGCAGCGCCTTCGACCGCACTTCGCCGGTCAGCGCGATCATGCGGGCCTGCTTGTTGTTGTGCACCGGGATGCCCGAGGCGACGGGCGTCACCCAGATCTGGATGCGGTTGGACAGCAGGTCGGTCAATGCGTCGGTCGTGCTCTTGTAGGGCACCATCACGGTCTCGATCCTGGCGGCGCGATTGAGCATCTCTCCCAGGAACTGCGGCACGCCGCCGACGAAGCCCGAATAGTTGAGCTTGCCCGGTTGCTTGCGCGCCAGCTCGACCAGCTCGGCGACGTTCCTTGCCGGCAGTTCGTTGGGGACGAGGAACGAGTACGGCGTGCGACCGCTGAACGCGACCGGCGCGAAGTCCTTGGTCAGGTCGGTGGTGGTGTTGCCGGTCGCCTGGTTGATGATGTTGCTCATCGAGGCGATCACCAGCGTGTAGCCGTCGGGCTTCGACTTGGCGGTGTAGTCGACCGCGATGTTGCCGGTGGCGCCGGGGCGGTTCTCGACCACCACGCTCTGGCCCAGCGTCACCTGCATGTCCTGGGCGAGCTGGCGGGCGATGATGTCGTTGGCCGTGCCGGGGCCGAACGGCACCACGATGGTGACCGGCTTGGTCGGGAAATCCTGCGCCCCGGCCGACAGCGGCAGCGCCGCGGCGACAATTCCTGCCATCGCCGCGAGAGCGGCAAATCTCGCCATCGCCGCGGCAACGGCCCCGCGCCTGGTCCAGCTGGTCCTCTTCATGGAACTCCTCCCCGTACTCTTTTCGAAGGCTTGCGGCAGCGAGTTAAGGTGCCGGTGGCCGAGGGCGTCAAGCCGTGCCCCCCCTGCCCGCCCGGGTCGTCCTCATCGGTCGAGCCAGACATCCTCGAAGCGCCAGTGGTTGTAGATCGTGTTGACGCTGAGCTTCACGCCCTTGACCTCGGGCCGCCAGCAGGTGGCGGCCTGGTCGTGCTGGATGACCGGCCGGGCGCCGTCCTCCTGCAGCTTCTTGTCGATCTCCCACACCAGCTTCTTGCGCGCCTCGATGTCGGTCAGGCGCGACTGCTGCTCGAACAGTTTCTCGATCTCGGGGCTGCAGTAGTTGGTGTAGTTGCGCTCCGAGCCGCAGGAATAGGTCTCGTAGAACACCACGTCGGGATCGTCGATGCCGACGCCCTGGATGTTCATGCCGACCGTGTAGTCCTTCTTGAGCAGCCGGTTGTACCAGACCGCCGTCTCCAGCGGCTCGAGCTCGGCCTGGATCCAGACATGCTTGAGGTGGTCGATCAGGATCACCGCCTGGTCGCGGTAGCTCGGGATGTTGCGGGTCGAGACCTTGATCCTGAGCGGCTTGTCGGCGCTGTAACCCAGCGCCTTCATGATCTTACGTCCCTCTTCGCGCTGCTTCTCGTGGTCGGCGCCGTAGCCCGCGACCGTGGCGAGGAAGTCCGCCGGCATGCCCCACAGGCCTTCCGGCGGCGGCAGCATCGCGCCGCCCTGGCGGTTGGTGCCCTGGCCGATGATCTCGGTGAAGGCGCTGCGGTCGATCGCCAGCACCATCGCCTTGCGCACGTCGGCATTGTCGAACGGCGGCTTGTCGCGATTGACGAGCAGGTTGGCCTGGGTGTTGGTCGGCAGCATCTCGCACACCGCCCACGGCGCCTGGATCTTGAGGTCCTTCAGCGCGGGAGCCGCGATCTCAGCGGTGAAAGTGAGATCGTACTGGTTGGCGACGAAGGCCAGCAGCGACGTCGCGCGGCTCGGGATGATGCGGAACTCGATCGCGTCGAGATACGGCCGGCCCTTCTTCCAGTAGTCGGGATTCCGGGCGAGCTTGATCGACTCGTTCTGCTTGAACTCGACGAACTTGAACGGCCCGGTGCCGACCGGCTTGGTTCGCATCTGCGCCGCGCCGACATGGCAGGGATAGATCGGCGAGAAGGCGCCGGCCAGCATGGTCAGCACCGAGGGCTGCGGCCGGCCGAGCACGAAGGCGACCTCGAAGTCGCCGTTGGTCCTGACCTCCTTGAGGTTGAACCACCACGGCTTGCGCGGGTTCTTGCGCAGCTTGGATTCGCCGCCGGCCACCATGTCGAAGGTGCACTTCACGTCCGCCGACGTGAACGGCTTGCCGTCGTGCCACGTCACGCCTTCGCGCAGTTTGAAGGTGAGCGTCGTGCCGTCGTCGCTCCACGTCCAGCCGGTCGCGAGGTCGGGCACGATGCGGTCCGGCCGGTTCTGCCGGCTGTCGGGATCGAACACGACCAGGTTGTTGTACACCGACATGAACGGCATGACGGTCGAGATCGTCGCCTCTTCGTGGATCGAGGCGCTGGGCGGGTTGTCGCGATGGTTGACCCGCAGGGTCCCACCCTGCTTCTGCGCCCAGGCCGGAACGGCCAACGCCAGCGCGGCGACCGCCGCCGTCACGATGAGTGTGCCCCGCATCAGGTTCCCTCCAATTTCTTTTGTGGAAAGCCTAGCACCGGCGCACCGGCGCGCATCAGGCGATTGCCGCCCCGCCTGCACGGCGAAAAGCGGCGCGCACGGCCTCGATGACGACGATCGCCCCCATCGATGTCTTCGTCCCATCGGTGCGGCCGCCGACGGCCGGCGGCGCCGTCCGCCGTCGCGCTCTACCGGCGCGCCGTCACTCGATCACCTGGTCGGCGAAGCCCAGGATCCACGGCGGGAACGTGATGCCGAGACTCTTCGCCGTCGTCTGGTTGAGCCACAGCCTGAATGTCGTGGGCTGATAGTAGGGAATGTCGCCCGCCGGCGTGCCGGCCAGGATGGCATCGATGTTCGCCGCCGCCCGGCGATTGAGTTCCTTCAGGTCGAACGAATAGGCCATCAGGCCGCCGGCCTCGACCGATTCCGGGAAGGTGTAGATCGCGGGCAGCCTGGCCTCCGCCACCGCCGCCACGATCGCCGACCGGTAACGCAGCGCGAGCGGACTGTCGCCGATCATGATGGCGTTGCCGCCGGCGCGCGCGCCGTCGGCGATGACGCGACGATAGTCGTCCTCGCTGGCCGGCGCGTCGAGCAGCTGCGGCAGCAGGCGAGTCCCGGTCTTTTCGGCGGCGACGCGCATCGCGGGCCCCATGAATGCATCCCAGGAGGCGCGCAGATTGACGTAGACTAGGTCCGTCAGC
Organism: uncultured Reyranella sp.; assembly: GCA_964480235.1. Classification (GTDB taxonomy): domain Bacteria; phylum Pseudomonadota; class Alphaproteobacteria; order Reyranellales; family Reyranellaceae; genus Reyranella. The sequence continues at coordinate 3,776 of CAYZQZ010000063.1, forward strand.
CCGGGAAAGGCCTCGCGCAGCAGCTCGATCCTCTTGGCATGCAGCGTCGGGCCGATATCGACGCTGACACCCGTGATGTTGCCGCCGGGCCGCGCCAGGTTCTGGATGAGTCCCATGGCGATCGGGTCGCCCGACAGGGCAACGACCGGGATCGTGGTCGAGGCCGCCTTCAGGAACGCCGCGCCGGCGATCGCATAGATGACATCGGGTTTGCTGCGGAGCACTGCCTCGAACAGAGCGGGCTGGCCGGGGCCGACATGTTCCTGCCCGTAACGGTCGACGTCGAGGGTCTTGCCCTCGATGCGGCCGCGGCGGCGCAGTTCCTCGAACAGAACGCGGTAGTAGGGATTGACGCTGTCCTCGACCATGAGGCCGACCGGCTCCAGCGGGCTCACGATCGCCAGCCGCGGCGTCTTTCGCGCCGGCTGGGCCGATGCCGATGAAGCGCCGGCGATCGACATCGCGGCGACCAGGACGTCACGACGCTTCATTCGGCTCTCCAGAGGTAAAGGCAGACCCGGCCGGGGACCCGCCCGGGTGCGCTCGGGGCTTGCGCCCCGGAATGTCCATCACACGCCATGGAAAGGTCGGCCTTGGAATCGGTGTTGTTCGGCAAGCGCGTGCGTCCGGTTCACCTTAACGACTCTGCGGGCCGCCGATACCTGAATTCCTTTGTCGCTCGCCGGGCTGCGCGATAAGGAAAGAAGCGGGACGGCGCACAAACAATAATTGCAAGGCTGCAATTTGATCCGCAGCCGCCGGGAAGGTCACCCAATGAAGCGGCGCCACCTGATGATGCTGGTCGCGACCCTGCCCGTTCCGGCGCAGGCCCAAACGGCCAGACGCGTCGCAATCCTGACCGGACTTGCCGAGACCGATCCCGCGACAAGAGCGCGACTCGCCGCCTTTCGCGACGAGATGAAGGCGCTCGGCTGGCGCGACGGACAGACCCTCTTCCTCGACGTGCGCTACGAGCCGAACAGTCCCGAGCGGGCCCGCACGCTTGCCGCGGAACTCGCCGCCCTGAAGCCCGACCTCGCGGTGCTGCAGGGCCTGCCGTCCGTCGTCGCCATGCGCGAAGTCGATGCGCGCCTCCCCGTCGTCTTCCTTGGCGTGGCCGACCCCGTGCGGCTCGGGCTGGTCCGGGATCTCGCGCGGCCGGGCGGTGAGGCGACCGGCTTCACCGCAACCGAGCCGAGCTTCGGCGGCAAATGGACCGAGCTCCTGAAGGAGATGGCGCCCGCAACTCAGCGCGTGTTGGTGCTCAGCCAGCAGGCCGTGGACCTCTATCGGCCGAGCATCGGGCAGGCCGCGCAACGGTTGGGCATCGAGGTCTCCTATGCCCAGGTCAACAGCGAGGCCGAGATCGACACCGTCCTCGAGGGCTTCGCCGGCGCGGCAGCCGGCGCCGGCGGCCTCGTCCTGCCGACCGATCTCTTCACCGCCAGCCGCCGCAGGCAGATCATCGCGCTCGCCGCACGCCATCGCCTGCCGCTGATCACCGGCAACCCGCCGTTCCCGCAGGACGGCGGCCTGATGTATTACGGCACCGACTTCGTCGACCTCTACCGCCGCGCTGCGGGCTACGCCGATCGCATCCTGAAGGGCGCCCGGCCGGCGGAGCTGCCGGTCCAGCAGCCCACCCGTTTTCAGATGTCGCTCAATCTCAAGACGGCCGCGGCCCTCGGGCTTGCCGTGCCGGCGGTGCTGCGGGCCCGGGCCGACGAGCTGTTCGACTGACGTCTCTCCGCGCGCAATATCCGCGCAGCGGACCGGCCCTCCGGGGCGCGTGGCCGGCCGCGCGGCGCTTCCGCATAATGCCGCGCATGGCGAACAAGACCGACAAACCGACCGGCGCCGGCGCCCTCTCCGGCCTGCGCATCGTCGACCTGACCACCGTGATCCTCGGGCCCTACGCCACCATGCTGCTGGCCGACCAGGGCGCGGAGGTGATCAAGGTCGAGGCGCCGGAGGGCGACGTGATGCGCGCCACCGGGCGCAGCCGCAACCAGCCCGGCATGAGCCCGCTGCATCTCTACGTGAACCGCAACAAGCGCTCGCTCTGCCTCGACCTCAAGCAGCCGGCCGCGCGCGCGGCGCTGATGAAGGTGATCGCGACCGCCGACGCCTTCGTCCATACGATGCGGCCCGCGGCGATCGAGCGGCTGGGCTTCGGCTACGAGGCGGTCGCGAAGGTGAAGCCCGACATCGTCTATGTCGGCGGCTACGGCTTCTCGGCCGACGGGCCCTATGGCGACCTCCCGGCCTACGACGACGCCATCGTGGCGCGCTCGGGCCTCGCCGACCTGATGGGTCGCGCCGCCGGAGACAACGTGCCGCGCTATCCGCCGACCATCGTCGCCGACAAGACGGTGGGCCTCACCCTCGCCTTCTCGACCCTGTCGGCGCTGATGCACCGGCAGCGCACCGGCGAGGGCCAGAGGGTGGAGGTGCCGATGTTCGAGACCATGGCCGCCTGGCTGATGGTCGAGCATCTCTGGGAGCGCACCCTCGAGGACGACGGCGCGGTCGGCTACTCGCGCATGCTGGCGCGCACCCGCAAGCCGTTCCGCACCCGCGACGGCTATATGGCGATCCTGCCCTACACCGACCGGCACTGGCAGAGCTTCTTCGAGGTCGTCGGCAAACCCGAGGTGTTCAAGGACCCACGCTACGCCACCGCCAATGCCCGCTCGATGAACATCGTCGGCCTCTACGCCATGGTCGAGGCGATCGCGCCGGAGCGCACCACCGCCGAGTGGGTGACGCTGCTCGACACCGCGCAGATCCCCAACGCGCCGGTCGGCCGGCTGGAGGACCTCGCCCGGGACCCGCACCTGGTGTGGCGACAGCTCTTCAAGAAGTACCCGCATCCCAGCGAGGGCGAGATCACCATGGTCGAGCCGCCGATGCGCCTCAGCAAGACGCCACCCGCGATCCGCACCATGGCGCGGCGGCAGGGCGAGGATACAAGGGCGGTGCTCACGGAAGCGGGATTGAGCGACGGCGAAATTAGTGCTTGTTCGTCACTCGAGATGAAGGACTCATCAAAGCGCTAAGCGTCCGGCCGTTGGTCCAAGCAACTTTGCCATAGCAAAGAGATAGGCAACTCCACCAAAACAAAGGATGGAGGCAAGATCTGCCAGCAGATCAATCCAGTACTGTTGAGTGATCCATTCCCAGAACTTGTACTTCGTGGTCGCCCTCAAGTCTGGCGAAGCGCTTCCCGCATACATGTACCATGCCGCTGATTTATTGATAAATCCGTCGATCACTTGGCAGCCGGTGGCGACCAAGAATCCGTAGACGACACAGCGTCGATTCTGGATCGAAAGTTGCTCAAAAAGAGATGGATTGGTCAGCAAGAGCGCCATGCCAGCAATACCGAACGATACGAACCAGGTACGCACTGTTTTGTTGTATTCTGCGTAGTTCGAAAAGTGTGCAACGGCTTGCGCTTCATTCTCCTGCTTTGCCGCGGCTCGGCGTTGAGCAGTCAACGGAAGGTCTGGCATCTATTCACTCCAGTGTTCAGCGAGTCACCAAGGCTTCCTGCCCGATTCGCGCTACTTGCTCTTTACCCACGCATATAGAGCCATCCCAACAACAACCAGAAAGATAAAGGTCAGCCAATCGGCCCTGGTCCATTGATGCTTCGGCGTGGCCTTTGCATTTGACGGACCGGCTTCGGACTCGCTTTTGGTCTCGCGATCTTTTGAAGATGTCGAATGAGCCGGCCAGTTTGTTGCTTGTCTAACTGTTTCAATAAAGCGTGCAACGTCTTCGGGTTTCGGCGTTCCCAAAATCTTTATTGCCTTGTTGACCTCAAGAGCAACATCACGACGGCGCACTCCAAGTGCCTGAGAGGCGAACTCTTGGATCATGGTATTGGTGCCGAAATAGCGCTCTAGGAATTGATTTCTCAACGCATCGCTTAGGGCTGCGGCGTCGGCCGCCGACTTGGTTTCGAGAAGTGTGATTTGAAATGCCAAGCCCAGAGCTGACGACAGCTCAGACAATTTGATTCTTTGCCTCTCAGCATCGGGATAGTACCTAACAATGTACTTCCAGGCGGCGGCGGTGTTTTCGTCAGCGGCTTCTTTGGAGCCATCTGATTTGCCGCCCTCACTTTCAAAATCCCCAGAGTAACTTCGTTGTCCTTTTCGAAGGCGGTCATACTCTGCGCGTTTTGCGACACTTCCAAGAACCTCATAGGCTTCATTGATTCGCTTCGTGAATGCTTCAGCCTGCGACTTATCTCCGAGATATACGTCGGGGTGATACTTCTTGAGCAAAGCCCGATAAACAGCGGCCAACGCTCCTTGGTCAATCGAAGGAAGCACACCTAAGTGTGCGTAGTAGTCGACTTCGACATTCATGTTTCGCGAGCACCTTGAATCAAACGACAGCTGCGCGCGAAAGCACTTTGATCTTGCTTGCTCGCCAACTCTCGCTCGATCAAATCTTGAACGTATGGCTTCAGCCGCTTGATCATCTCAGCCTGTCTAGGGTCGCTCATAGTTGAAGCACAAAAGACAACAGCGTCAGCAGACGCATCCGTCCGACCAATAATCAATCTCCGCCACAGATTTGCGAAGTACCCGGGGCAAATAGCGCATTCAATAAGCAACCAGCAAAGTGCGCCCGTTGTAAGCGCAAGATATCGCCGGTGTTTGATCACCATCACCGCCACTAGCAACCACATGGCAACCAATATCGGCACAATCAGGAGTATCGCAGCGCCAACGCCGGTAAATTCTGTCGCAATGGGGCCGATGATAAACAGACACGCAAAGACAGTCAGAGCCGCGACGCGCAGCAACACCTGCATTGACGCGAAAAAGAAGTGCAAGAGCCCACCGGGGTGTGCGTGCTGACGCAGAGACTCAGCATGCTCGCCGTCTGCGTCATCGGCTATTCGCCTCATGCGATGGCTCAATGGTGTACTGAGCCGACTAAACCATACTGCTTGGCCTACGGCGAACCAGATAGCTGGTGCGAGATCGAAGTGCGGCGCTACCTCAATCAGGAGCGCGATTTTCGCCAATGTGTAAAGGATGAGGCAAATCAGAAAGTGAATGACTCGGTCGATCGTGCCAACCGCGTAGTTGAACAGTGGAACTGCTACGCGCGAGGGTCAAAGACGTGCTTCTAGACGGACGCAGGATACCTAAATCCGCTTCCCTCCTTACATGTGAATCGTCATCGACCAGAACTACATTCAAAATCATTGCCATCCGGTCAAAAGACTTCCCCCTGGATAGTGGCAGCATGCTCGGTCACGCTGGCAAGCAAGGCGATATGCACTGCCGGGACGAACCCGCGACTCGGAGGTTGATGCCGGGTCGTGAAGGGGACGACCTTTGAAAATGTCTCCCGGGCATCCGCGCTCATGACTTTCCTCCACTTCCATCGTTTGTCACCGGCGGATCTTCGCCGGCCACGTAGCCACCGAACGCCCGTACCGCCGCCTTCTCTTCCTCGCTCGCGTAGGACGGCACGTACATACCCCAGGGATTCCACGGCAGCCGTTCGGGTCCCGCCTCGGGTTCAGGGGGCGGCGTCGGCTCCTTCCAGTCCTCTGCGATCTGCAGCTCCGGGTGCTTGTTCATCAGGGCCAACGCTTCCGCCGACGTGAGCTGGTAACCGGTCAGCTTGCCGCGGAGGGAGCGGAGCTCGGCCAGCTTGCGCTGCTTCTCGTCCAACGCGGGCATGGCGCCGGGGCCGGTGTTGGAGGCGTCGAGGTCGAACAACCGGCTTCCCGGCTGCAGCAGGCCGGCCGACGGATCGAAAGCCGGCGTGGCCAGCGGATCGGCTGGTCGGCGGCTGCGCGGCCCAGCCGCGCGATCGCGCACGCCGGTCGCGCGCCAGTCCAGCGGGCCGCCGGCCAACGCCCTGGCGCTTGCCACCAGGGCAAGGGCGGCATCCTGTTCGCGGCTCCATGCCAGGTTGGCCTGATAGAGCGCATCCGTTTCGGACGAGGCCGGCCGCGCCGATTCGAGTTTCCCGAGGCGGCTGAACAGGCACTTCTTTGTCATGGCTCCCCCGGTGCGTCGGCGACGCTGGTCTCAGCCTTCACCTTCTTCTCGAGCTGCCCAATGCGGCGCTCGAGTTCCTCCGACTCGATGGCGCGCCGCCGATTCTCCAGCAGGCCGCTGATCGCGGCAGCCTCCTCAGGGGTGACCTCGCCGCGGGCCAGGCAGGCAACCAGGACGGCCTGCGCCTCGGCGACGCCGGCGGCGGTGTCGACGGGCGGCAGATCGATCTCGACGGGATGGCCGCGGCGGCGCGGCCAGGCCCGCTCAAGCACCAGCGAGGCCGCGCGCATGTCGCCATTCTCCGCCTTGTCGCCGACCTTCCGGATCACGTTCTCGATGGTCTTGTGGCCCAGCATGTCGAGCCACAGCGTCGTCTGGTTGCGGCTGCCCGGAATGCGCCCCTTCCCGAACTTGTTGCCCTTCTCGAACCTCTGCATCCCGCCCTCGCCTCGTCTGGATATAGCGAATATCGCATTGACGATATAATGCGTGTATCGCATTATGCAAGGGCAATCAGGCCGGCATGGGAGAGGCATATGAAAGCACAATATTTTGCGGCAGTTACCGTCTAGTAACCGTTAGATTCCCGTCAGATTCTGCCGACAACACAAGATGTAGACGCGTAAACCGCAATGACGTTCGATTGGGGACCCGGACCCGAGGTGCCTGATAGCAGGCACCTGAAGCGCGGGGGCCACAGGAGACGCCGGACAAGCTCCCCTCCCGGAATTGAGATGGGGGCGGTGGGCCGGATCGAGTGTGGCAGTGCCGCGAAGCCGCGCGAAGGCGAGCGCTCGCACGGCTCCGCTTTCAGACTCTCTCCGTGCCGCCCGTGCCCCCTCACCCGTCCAGCCGCGTGAACCGCGTGTTGAAGGGCGTGATGGAGCCGGAGGCGTTGGGAGTCCCGAAGATGGTGGCGCTGCCGGTATCCCGCCCCGACCAGCGCAGCGCGAAGCGCTGGCCGTTCGCCCAGGTCTGGGCCTCGAGCGAATCGCCCGACAGCCTGGCGGGGAGGTAGCGCCAGATCGGATGGCCGCCGTCGAGCCAGGCCACGATAATCTCGGCGGCGCGGCCGTCGGTCGCCGACAGGACGATCAGGAGAAAGGGAACATCGCCGCGGCCGGAGAATTTGAAGGACCCGACGAACTGCTCGCCCGGGCTGCCGGCCGGCGGGCGGACCGAGATGATGCCCGCGGGCAGCGTCGACCGGATCTCCCGGGCATGGGCATAGGCGTTCTTCAGCTCGACGATGCGGGAGGCCGGCACCACGCGCGGCGGCACGGTCCCCCTGGCGGCCGCCGGTCCGCGCACCTCGTATTTCCCGGAGAAGGTGTGGTCGCCCCACATCAGCTGGCGGCCCTCGGTTTCGATCAGCAGGTCGCGCCGGATCAGGGGATTCAAGGCCGCCAGATCGAAGGACTTGCCGGCGAGGCGCCGCAGCAGCACCGCCGCGAACGGACTGTTCTGTCCGGAGGGGCCATCGAGCGCCGCCCGGCCCGGGGCCGTCGAGTAGATCGACAGCGTGTTGCGCGGCAGCGCCAGACCGTCGCCCTGCTGGGAGCCGCCGCGGCCGCGCGCCCGGTCGAGCGTCTCCTGCTGCCGCCAGCCGTCGGACGGGTTGTTGCGGCAATTGTCGAGGACCATGAAGCGGTTGCGCGCGGGCTCGAGGGCGGCGAGCACGGAGCGCATGGGAATCAGCGACCTGACGGTGCCGGGGTCGTCGAGGTCGCTGTCGACCGGCACCACGTAGGTGTCCTTCGACCAGGCCGCGCCGTGCCCGGCGAAGTACAGGAAGGCGAGCTCCGCGCTGCGCGCCGAGGCGGCGAACTTCTCCAGCGCTTCGCTCATCGTCCGCCGGTCGGCGTCCTCGAGCCGCGTGGTCCTGAGTCCGAGTTCCTCGAAGCGCCGCGCCAGATCGGCCGCATCGCGCCGGGCGTTGGGCAGCGAGGCCTCCCAGCGGTATTTCGAGTTGCCGATGACCAGCGCCGTGCCGCCATGACCCTGGGCGCGACCGAGCGATGGAGCGGCAACCGCCCCTGCCGCGGCGACGAGCAGTCCCCGGCGGCCAAGGCCTCGGCGGGCGCCCGGCGCGTGCATCGGCCCAATGGTCGCCAAACGCCGAGCCCACGTCAATCCGCGCGCCGCGAAGGCTGGCGCTCGCGCGGTTCCGCGTTCAGGGGATGCCCGCGCTCGCCGTCGCGCGGCTTGGCCGCGCGCTAATCTATCGTCGCGCCGACGGCCTTCACGACCTCCGCCCACTTGGCGCGATCAGCCTTCACGGTGGCCTTGAACTGGTCGAGCGTCTCGTAGCGCGGCGTGTTGCCGAGGTCGGTCATCTTCTTCTGCGTGTCCGGATCCTCAAGCGCGATCTTGAGCGCGGCGTTCATTTTCTGCGCGATCGGTTGCGGCAGGCCCTTGGGCGCGAAGATGCCGAACCAGGTGTAGCTCTCGAAGCCCGGCACGCCTGCCTCGTCGATCGTCGGGACGTCGGGGATCGCCGGCACGCGCTTCTTCGTGGTGACGCCGAGCAGCCGCACCTTGCCGGCGCGGAACTGCGGCAGCGCGGTCTGGACCTGGTTGAAGATGCAGCAGACGTCGCCGGCCAGCACGCCCTGGATCGCCTCGGGCCCGCCCTTGTAGGGCACGTGCACCATGTCGAGCCTGGCCTTGAACACGAACTCGGCGAAGGCGAGATGCGTGCCGGTGCCGTTGCCGGTCGAGGCGTAGTTGTACTTGCCGGGCGCCGCCTTCACCTTGGCGATGAACTCCTGCACGGTCTTGGCGTCGATCACGTTGGGATTGATCATCAGCACGTTGCTGACGTCGTTGGTGGTCGAGATCGGCGTGAAGTCGGCCTCGACGTCGAACGGCAGCTTCTTGTAGAGCGCGGCGTTGACGCCGTGGGTCGCGGCGGTGCCGAGCAGGAAGGTGTAGCCGTCGGGTGCGGCGCGCGCGACCAGCTCGGAGGCGACGTTGCCGCCCGCGCCGGGCTTGTAGTCGATCACCAGGCGCTGGCCGAGCGTCTTCTCGAGCGAGGGCTGCAGCATGCGCGCCACCACGTCGACGCCGGAGCCGGCCGGAAAACCCATGTAGAGCTGGATCGGCTTGGCCGGCCACTCCTGGGCGTGGGCGGTCGCCGGCAGGGCACCGAACAGCAGGACCAGGGCAGCGGAACGGACGAACCTCAGCATCGACATCTCCTAACGGTCCTTTGCAGCCAGCGCGCCTTCGGCAAGCACGATGCGCGCCAGCCAGTTCTCGACCAGCGCCTCGAGCAGGGTCAATCGAACGACCGGCCATTTGTGGTCGGCGCCGTCGAGCACGGCAAGCGTGGCGCGCGGATAGCTCTCGAGCAGCCCCATCGCATCGCGATAGCCGACGATGGTGTCGTGGCGGCCGGCGATGATGAGGGTCGGCGCGGCAAACCCCTTCTCGGCCCCGGCGAGGTCGAACGAGACGCCGTAGCGCGCGGGGTCGGCGCGGATCTCGTGGGCGACCGGCTGGGTGGCGGCGATCGCCGGCTGCACCCGCTCATGGACCTTGGGCCGCAACGCCGCGATATAGCCGGGGGTCTGCACCAGCACGTCGCCGAGCGCGGTCCGCTCGTCGGCGGAGAGGTTCGCCATCAGCGCGTCGTCGCGCACCACCGGCTCGAACGGCGGCAGATCGCGCTTGGCGGTGTCGGCAATCACGGCCGGCACCTTGAGCAGCAGGCCGGCGACCTGGGTGCGCCGCTTCACCGCGATGGCGCGCGCGAGGTAGCCGCCGAGCGAGGTGCCCGCGAGGAGGAAGCGCTCCCGCCCGATCACCGCGTCGATGAAGCCGAGCAGCGCCTCCAGCACGTCGTCCTGTTTGCGCAGGCCGGGCTTGGCCGTCGACTCGCCCATGCCGGGCAGATCCGGATAGATGCGCCTGTAGCCATTTCGAGGAGCGAAGATTGGTTCGTAGTCGGCGATCTCGAGCCTGCGGTCCATCGTCCAGCCGTGCAGCAACAGCACCGGCTGGCCTTCACCATGGACCTCGTAGCGGATCGTCGCGTTTGGCAATTCGCACTGCATTCTGGGCTAGCATGCTGGGGCAACAGCAAGGGAAACGCCATGG
>CAYZQZ010000064.1:0-13835 GCA_964480235.1 uncultured Reyranella sp.
GAGCGGCTGGTGCGTGACTTCAGGCCTCGCCCGTAGGAGATTGTGCCGGTCGAGAGGGCCCATCGGCCGGTGACACCGGTTTGTCACACGCGCCGTCCGTTGCGTGGTTCAAGAATTCGGGGAGCGATGTTGAAGAGGGGTTTCCTGGCGGCCGCCGGTTGTGCGCTCGTCCTGTCCGCGTCCGGAGCCGTGCTCGGCGCCGGGCCGGAGGAAGAGCGCCTGCTCGGCAGCGACCAGGAGGACCGGCAGTTCGCCGACCTGCTGCCCTTCACGCGCGCGCTCTCGGTCAGCGGCAAGGTCCAGGGCTCTCTCGCCGACTCGACGGCGGCCGCGGGCGTGCCGCCGGCCGCCATGCTGGAAGCCTTGAACGCGCTCGCGACCACTGTTGATTTCGGCCGCGAGCTGCGCGACGGCGACGGCTTCTACGTGCGCTGGGAGCAGCAGTATTCGATCGAGGGCGCGCCGATCGGCGTCGGCCGCGTGCTGTGGGCCGAACTGCAGCTGCAGGGGAAACGCGTCGCCTCGATCCATCGCTTCAAGCCAAGGTTCGGGCCGGAAGTCTTCTATACGGCGAACGGCCAGGCGACGACGTCGTCGCCGCTCCGCCTGCCGCTCGACAACATCGTGGTCTCGTCGGGCTTCGGCATTCGGGTCGATCCGTTCGACCAGCCGGCGGTGCGCGGCATGGGCATGGGACCGGCGCGCATGCCGATGCCGCCGCCTCTGGTGCTGGGGTCCAACGCGGCCTGGCAGGAGAACAACACCACGGCCGGCGGCATGCTGCCGTTCGCTCAGAACTTCGCCCAGCGCCGCGGCTCGACGTCCTCGGGCGGCGGCTACAGCGGCTTCGCCGGCGGCGGCATGGCGATGCACGAGGGCGTCGACCTGGTGGCGCCGACCGGCACGCCGATCCACGCCGCGGCCGACGGCATCGTGCGCGGCGCCGAACCCAAGGGCCGCTACGGCAACTGGATCGAGATCGAGCACGCCAATGGCGTCGCGACGGTCTACGGCCATCTTCAGAGCTTCGCGCGCAACGCCGTGCCGGGAGCCAAGGTCTCCCAAGGCGAGATCATCGGCTATGTCGGCACGACCGGCCGCACCACCGGGCCGCACGTCCATTTCGAGCTGCTCATCAACGGAAGGCCGGTCAACCCGATCGCCTACGCCTCGGCACGCCGCGCACCGCTGTGGGGCGCCGAGATCGCTGCCTTCCGCAAGACCGTGGCCCGCGACCGCGCCGAGCGGGATCGCGAGAAGGGGCTCTAGGAGCAGCCCACGCGAGCCCACGGTGCACCGGCGGACGAGAAGCGATCAAAGAGGGGTTGGACTGTACCGGCCGACCGCACTTTTCGTACGAGTTGGATGAGCCCAACGTTGGCCCGGGAGAGGATGGTCGATCGCGAGATAGCGGAGCGCGTGCACGCCCTTTTTGCCGCCCTCTAGGTCGGCATCGCGCTATATACTGGCAGAGTTCGTCGTGCGGGGAGTGAGGTCCAGTGGCATTGCCGTCGTCTGTCGCCGTCATGAGCGGTCTTGCCCTCGAGGTGGCCGTCAATCGCTGGCTGAAGCCGGCCTTCGAGGCCGCATCGCCCTATCGCCTGGAGATCGACTGGCGTCCGACCACCGCCATCATGAAGTCGATCGCCGAGGGCCGGCGCGCCGACGTTGTTATCGCCATCGACGGCTCCATGGACAAGCTCTGTGCCGACCGCATCGTCCGTCCCGAGACCCGCGTCTGTCTCGCCGACTCGATCCTGGGCGTCGGCGTCCGCGACGGCGCGCCAAAGCCCGACGTCTCGACGGTCGAGGCGTTCAAGCGGACGCTGGTCGGCGCCAGGGCGGTGGCCTACTCCCGGGCGGGGGCGAGCGGCATCTACTTCACCGGGCTGGTCGAGCGGCTGGGGATTGCCGCGGAGGTCAACGCGCGCGCCGTTGCGATCCCGATGGGCTTCACCGGCGAGAAGGTCGCGAGCGGCGAGGCCGACATTGCAATCCAGCAGGTCAGCGAACTGATGTCGGTCCCCGGTGTTGCCGTCGCCGGTCCCTTTCCGCCGGAGGTCCAGACCGTCTCGACGTTCGATGCCGCCATCTTTGCCGATGCGGCGAACCAAGACGGTGCCGCCGCGCTGATGGCGCTGCTCGCCTCTCCCGCCGCGGCGAAGGCCTATGGCGATGGTGGTTTGGTCTCCCGCCTGCCGCATTCCTGAAAACGCTCTCCTTTCGAAAGACCGGTCGCATGTCGAAGAAGCCCCGAATCGTCCTCCTGCATGGGACACCCGTCGCCGTGGAACCCATCCAGCGCGCGTTCGCCTCGCGTTGGCCCGAGGCCGAGGCGGTCGACCTGCTCGACGCCTCGCTGTCGGTCGATCGCGCCAAGGATCATGACCTGACGCCGCGCATGTTCGAGCGCTTCGTCGAGCTCGGCGGCTACGCGCACCGCCTCGGGGCCGAGGCGATCCTCGTCACCTGCTCGGCGTTCGGGCCGGCGATCGAGCGCATGGCGCGGGAGCTGCCGGTCCCCGTGCTGAAGCCCAACGAAGCGATGTTCCGGGAGGCGATCGGCCGGGGGCAGCGGATCGGGATGCTCGCGACCTTCGCGCCATCGGTGCTGACCATGACGGAGGAGTTCGAGCAGTTCGTCGGTGAGGCAGGCGCGAAGGCGACACTCGAGACGATCGTCGTCGAGGGGGCCATGGACGCCTTGCGCAAGGGCGACGCCGACCGGCACAACGCGCTGATCGCCGCGCGGGCGCCCGAACTCGCGCACTGCGACGCCATCATGCTCGCGCACTTCTCGACGTCGCGTGCGCTGGCGGCCGTCACCGCCGCGGTCGTAACGCCGGTGCTCACTGCCCCCGATGCCGCGGTCGATCGCATCAGGGCGGCCATCGCGGGCTGACGCCGGCATGCCTTGAACCAGTTCAAGAGAGCTGGTTCTGCGCGAATTCCTCCTCCGGCGACAGGACCAGCCGGTGCCGGCCGACAATCGCGAACCAGACGATGCCGGCCGCGAACCACGCGCCGACGCCCAGCACGCCCGAGACGAACACCGGATCGAGCAGCTGGAACACCAGGGTCAGCACGGCCAGCGCCATCGCAACCACTGCGCCCGCGATGCCGAGCGGCGAGCGGTAGGGCCGCTCGAGGTTGGGCAGACGCCGGCGCAGCACGATGAAGCTCACCGCCTGCAGCAGATAGGAGAGCATGGCGCCGGCCACCGCCATGTTGAGCAGCATGCCCTGGATGGTAGCCGCGCCCTGCTCGGCGCCCATCCCGAACCACAGCGCCAGCATCAGCGTGAGCGCCACGGCGGAGCCGGCGATCAGGGCGACATGCGGGGTCTTGTGCCGGGGATGCGTGATCGAGAGGAAGCGCGGGAAATAGCCGGCACGCGACAGCGAATAGATCTGGCGGCCCTTGGCGAACAGAATGGTGTGGAACGAGGCGATCAGGCCGACGCAGGCGACTAGGGCCAGCAGCTTGGCGAGTCCCGTGCCGAAGGTGGCGCGCAGCCCGTCGAGCAGCGGCTCGCCGGACGAGCCGAGCGCGAAGGCACCCGGCGCGACCGACGGGTTGAGCCACAGGATCAGCCCGGCCGAGACGAACAGCGTCAACAGCCCCGCGATGATGCCGCGCGGCAGGTCGCGGCGCGGGTCGAGCGATTCCTCTGCGGCGAGCGGCAGCTGTTCGATGGCGAGGAACAGCCAGACCGCGAAGGGCAGGGCCGCCAGGGCGCCCTTCAGCCCGAAGGGCAGCAGCGGTCCGTGGCCGCCCGGCAGCTCGACCGGCTTGCCGTCGGGACCGACGGCGATGTTCAGCGCATGGCGACCGAATTCGGCAACGGGCAATGCGGAGATCCAGAACACCGCGAGGCAGGCCAGGGCCGCGAGCGTGATCGCCACCGTGACCTTGAACGACAGTTCGACGCCATAGACGTTCAGGCTTACGAACACTGCATAGGCGCCGATCCAGTAGAGCGGCAGGAAACGCGGCGGCGTCTCGAACACGGCGGCGAGATAGGTCGCGAGGAACGAGACCACGACGGCGGGCGTCAGCACGTACTCGACGTTCTCGCACAGGCCCGTGATGAAGCCGCCCCACGGCCCCATCGAGGCGCGCGCGAAGGAATAGGCGCCGCCGGTGTGCGGCAGGGCGGCACCCATTTCGGCGATGCAGAACACCAGGCCGAGATACATGATCGCGATCAGAACGGCTGCCAGCGCGAAGCCGCCCCAGCCGCCGGCCAGCAAGCCGAGGTTCCAGCCCGAGTAGTGGCCCGAGATCACCGCGCCGACGCCCAGCGCCCACAACGAGGCGACGCCGGCATATCGGCGGAGCCCGCGGCGGGCGAAGTAGTCGGTATCGACGGGTTGATAGGACATGGCTCTCCGACAGGACGTGGCGTCTGCTATCATGCCAGCAGCGAGGTGCGATATGTCCAGCACGCCCCAGAAGATCGAGCCCAGGGCCGTCGAGCCGATCGCGATCCTGTTCCAGGACGACGGCGAGACGCCCAACAATCCGCGTCTGCCGCTGATTCTTTATCGCAATGCCGTCGACGTTTCCGGCCGCGATCCTGCAGCAGCCTTCGAAGCGATCTTCGAACGCAACGGCTGGGGCTGGGGGTGGCGCAACGGCATCTTCGACTTCCGCCACTTCCACCTGCGTGCGCACGAAGTGCTCGGAATCGCGCGCGGTTCGGCGCAGGTCGAGTTCGGCGGGGCGGGCGGCCAGGTTGTCGAGGTCAAGGCGGGCGACGTTGCGATCCTGCCGGCGGGCTGTGGGCATCGTCGCGTCTCGTCTAGTCAGGATCTCCTTGTGGTTGGCGCTTATCCGCCAGACAACGACTCCGCGCACTCGACGCCGGCGCGTGTCGATCGCGCGGCGGCAGCCGAAACCATTGCCGGGACACCGATGCCGCTGGCAGATCCGGTCTACGGAAAGACCGGGCCGTTGATGAGGATGTGGCTGGCGTAGCGCTGGCTACGCCGCCTTCTTCCCGCGGGTTGCCTCGATCGCCTTCCACAGGCTCGCTGCCGTGACCGGCATGTCGACATGCTTCACGCCGGTATGCGCATGGATCGCATCGACGATCGCGTTGACCACCGACGGCGGGGCGCCAATGGCGCCGGCCTCGCCCGCGCCCTTCACGCCGAGCGGGTTGGTGGTGCAGAGGCTGTTGTGCATGTCGAACTTCACGCTGGGCACGATGTCGGCGCGCGGAAAGGCGTAGTCCATCAGCGAGCCGCTCAGCAGCTGGCCTGAATCGGTGTCGTAGATCGTGCGCTCGGTCAGGGCCTGGCCGACGCCCTGGCCGATGCCGCCGTGGATCTGGCCCTGCAGCAGCAGCGGGTTCAGCGCTTTGCCGAAATCGTCCATCACGGTGTAGTTCAAGATTTCCACGGTGCCGGTGTCGGGATCGACATCGAGCTCGCAGATGTGGCAACCGTTGGGGAAGGTGTCGGCCTCGGGCGTACGGGTGAAGTCGTCGTCGAGCGCACCCTTGTTGGCCTTGGCGACGTCGAACAGGCTCACCCTGCGGTCGGTGCCGACGATCCGGAATTCGCCGTCCTTGTAGTCGATGTCGCCGGCGCTCGCCTCGAGCATGTTGGCCGCGAGCGGCTTGCCCTTGGCGATGATCTTGTCGGCGACGCCGACCGTGGCGGCGCCGTTGATCGCGATCGTTCGGCTGCCGCCGGTGAAGCCGTCGGGCACGACGTCGCTGTCGCCCTGCACGATCCGGATGCGCTCCATGTCGATGCCGAGCCTGCCCGAGGCGATCTGGCTCAGTGCCGTCTCGTGGCCCTGGCCGTTGGTCTGGTTGCCCGTGAACAGGCTGAGCGTGCCATCGTCGTTGAACACGGCCTTCACTGTCTCGGGGTTGCCGCCCGAGCATTTCTCGACATAGGTTGCCATGCCGATGCCGCGCCACTTGCCCTTTGCGAGGGACTGCGCGCGCCGGGCCGGAAAGCCCTTCCAGTCGGCGCGCTCCATGCCCTTGCGCATGACGGTCTCGAAGTCGCCGCTGTCGTAGGTGTCTCCGAGTGCGGTCTTGTAGGGCAGCTGGCCGGGCTTGATGAAGTTGCGGGCGCGGATCTCGTCGGGCGTGAGCCCGGTCTCGCGCGCGATATGGTCGACGAAGCGTTCCATCAGGTAGGCTGCCTCGGGCCGGCCTGCGCCGCGATAGGCGTCGGTCGGCACGGTGTTGGTCATCACCCCCTTCACGTTCACGTAGATCGCGGGCGTGGTGTAGAGGCCGTTCAGCATCGAGCTGCCGGCGAGTGTGGGAATGAACACGCTGAAATGGTTCAGGTAGGCGCCCAGCGCGGCATAGGTCGTCACCTTGAACCCGATGAAACGCGAGTCCTTGTCGAGCGCCATCTCGGCGATCGAGACATGGTCGCGGCCCTGCACGTCGGACTGGAAGGCCTCCTGGCGGTCGGGGATCCACTTCACCGTGCGCTTGAGCTCGCGGGAGGCCCACACGACCATGGGATATTCGGGATGGACGAAGATCTTCATGCCGAAGCCGCCGCCCACGTCGCCGGTGCGCACGCGGAGCTTGGGCGAGCCGATCTTCAGGATCATGTCGGCCACGACCGGGCGGATCATGCTGACGCCCTGCGAGGAGACCCACAGGGTCGAGCGGTCGTCCTTCGGATCGTACTCGCAGATCGCGCCGCGCGGCTCCATCGAGTTGACGACCAGGCGCTGGTTGACGAGCTGCAGCTTCACCACCTTGGCCGCCTTGGCGAAGGCGGCATCGGTCGCCTTCTGGTCGCCCATCGCCCAGTCGAAGACGATGTTGTTCTTGATGTGATCGTGGACCAGCGGCGCGCCGGGCTGCGCCGCCTCGAAGGTCCCCACGACATGCGGGCGCGGGGCGTAGTCGACCTCGATCAGCTCGGCGGCGTCCTTGGCCTGTTCGAGCGTCTCGGCGATCACGATCGCCACCGGGTCGCCGACATGGCGGACGCGGTCGATCGCCAGCATCGGCCGGGAGGTGTCGGCGCGCGGCGTGCCGTCGCGATTGTCGAGCGGCACCAGGCAGGGCACGTCGCCGAAGCCCGCCTTCTTGACGTCGTGGCCGGTCAGGACGAGCAGCACGCCCGGGGCCTTCTTCGCCGCCGTGGTGTCGACCTTCTTTATGTCGGCATGGGCATGGGGCGAGCGCAGGACATAGAGGCGGGCAGCCGGCTGGCCGAGCCTGGTGTCGTCGGTGTAGCGACCGCCACCCGTCAGCAGCCGCGGATCCTCGACCCTGCGGACCGAGTCGCCAATGCCGAACTTCGCCATGTTCTTCCTCCCGTTTGGTCGAGCGTAGCAAACGGTCTGGGGAATGAAAGCGCTGTGGCAGGGGGCTGTGGGAAGCCGGTTTTCCTCGTCTTTGCCGCTTTCGCGAAACCAACGTCACAAATGGCTTGGGTGGAGAAACCGGGCGGAAACCGCTGGCCTGCTATCCAGCCGTCATGAACAAGCCCAAGGACCTCCTCCCCACGACCCTGACCGACCAGTACGGCCATCGCCTGACCGGCGCCTCCGCCGCCGCGCGCGATCACTACGAACAGGCGCTCGGGCTGCTGCGCCTTTACAGCGGCGATCCTCTGGCCGCCGCCGATGCCGCGATCGCCGCCAGCCCGGGCTTCGCCATGGCGCACTTGCTGCGCGCCTGGCTGCAGCTGCTGGGCACCGAGCCGGGCGGGATCGAGGCGGCGCGCGCCGCCCACAAGGCCGCGATGCCGATGTGCAAGACGTCCCGCGAGAAGGGCCATCTCGCCGCCGTCGGGCAGCTGATCGAGGGACGCTGGCACGATGCAGCCCAGACCATGCTGCGTCTCAGCGCCGATCATCCGCACGACCTGCTGGCGCTGCAGGTCGGACACCAGATCGATTTCTTCACGGGTAACTCCCGCCTGCTGCGCGACCGCATCGCCCGCGCCGTGGCCGAATGGTCGCCCGGCATGCCGGGCTATCACGCGCTGCTCGGCATGCAGGCGTTCGGCCTGGAGGAGATGGGTGACTACGCCTATGGCGAGATCATCGGCCGCAAGGCGGTGCAGCTCGAGCCGCGCGATTCGTGGGCGCAGCATGCCGTGGCGCACGTGCTGGAGATGCAGGGCCGTACCGGCGACGGCATCGCCTGGATGCGCGCCAATCCCGACGCCTGGAGCCGCGACAGCTTCTTTGCCGTGCACAATTGGTGGCACCTCGCGCTCTATCACCTCGACCGCCAGGAGATCGACGAGGTGCTGAAGCTGTATGACGGGCCGATCTACGGCGCGCGCTCGGCGGTGGCGCTCGATATGATCGACGCCTCGGCGATGCTGTGGCGCCTGCACCTGCGCGGCATCCCGGTCGGCGACCGCTGGAAGGCGCTGGCCGACAACTGGGCGCCGCTGGCGAGCGCCGGCAACTACGCGTTCAACGACGCGCACGCCGCGATGGCCTTTGTCGGCGCCGGGCGCCCGGCGATGATCGAAACGATCCTCGACGCGCAGGATCGCGCCATGGCCGGGACGGGCGACAATGCCCGCTTCACGCGCGAGATCGGGCGCCCCGTCGTGCTGGGCCTCGCGGCGTTCGGCGAGGGCGACTGGGCCGCCTGCATCGAGGCGCTGCTGCCGGTGATTTCGATTGGCAACCGCTTCGGCGGCAGCCACGCCCAGCGCGACATCCTCGACCTCACGCTGGTCGAGGCGGCGCTGCGCCTGCCCGATCCAGGCCTCGCCCGGGCGATCAGCGCCGAGCGTCGCGCTGCCAAGGGCTGCAGCCCGCACGCCCGCGCGCTGTTCGACCGCGCCCGGACCCTGAAGCTCGCGGCGTAGAGCCAGAGCCGATCGGGCCGAAAGTCACAGCCTCACCCTGAGGAGCGGTCTGCAGGACCGCGTCTCGAAGGGTGAGGCGATTGGGCGTTGATCGGATTGGTCCGGGCGACGATAAGTAGCGCCCCATGTCCGCTTCCGGTTCCGACTTGAGCCGCTTTATCGCCGGCCTGCCGAAGGCCGAGCTGCATATCCATATCGAGGGCAGCCTCGAGCCGGAGATGATGTTCGACCTCGCCCGGCGCAACGGCGTCAGCCTGCCCTATGCCGACATCGCGGCGATCCATGCCGCCTACAAATTCGCGAACCTGCAGGATTTCCTCGACCTCTATTACAAGGGCATGAGCGTCCTGCGGAGCGAACAGGATTTCTACGATCTCGCTTCGGCCTATCTGCGCCGCGCCGCCGGCCAGAACGTGCGGCATGCCGAGATCTTCTTCGATCCGCAGGGCCACACCAGCCGCGGCGTTTCCTTCAGGACGGTGATCGACGGGCTGTGGCGCGCCCTGAAGGACGCCGAGCGGCAGTTCGGCATGACGGCCTCGCTGATCCTGTGCTTCCTGCGTCATCTCGACGAAGCCGATGCCGAGAAGGCGCTCGACGAGGCGCTGCCGTGGCGCGAGCGCTTCATCGGCGTCGGGCTCGATTCGTCGGAGAAGGGCAATCCGCCGTCGAAGTTCCAGCGCGTGTTCGCCCGCGCGCGTGGCCTCGGTCTACGCGCGGTGGCGCATGCCGGCGAGGAGGGGCCGCCCGCATATGTCACCGAGGCGCTCGATCTCCTGAAGGTCGATCGCATCGACCACGGCAATCGCGCGCTCGAGGATGCGGCGCTGACCGCGCGGCTCGCGCGCGAGCAGATGGCCCTCACGGTCTGTCCGCTCTCGAACCTGCGACTCTGCGGCGTGCCGTCGCTCGACGTGCATCCGCTGCGGCGCATGCTGCAGGCCGGGCTGAAGGCGACCCTGAATTCCGACGACCCGGCCTATTTCGGTGGCTACGTGAACGAGAACTATGTGGGCGTTCAGCAGGCGCTCGATCTCGGCCGCGACGACATCGTGCGCCTGGCCCGCAACGGCTTCGAAGCCGCCTTCTGCGACGATGCCCTGAAGCAGCGTTACCTTTCCGAACTCGATGCCTACTGCCTATCTCGCGGCTGACGGCTTCGAGGCCCAGCTCGAGGTCGAACTCGGCCGGGCAGGCGTTGCCGTCGGCCTGCGTCACGGGCGCCTGCTGGTCAGCGAACAGCCGGCCGTCGCCGCCGCCTGGGCCGCCAACATCTGGCACGATTGCGTGGAATTGCCAGTGCCCTCGATCGGCGAGGCGGCGAAGGCGCTGCGCGCGCTGCAGCGGAACTGGGCGATGTACGCGCCGCTGCATCACCGCCGCGCAGCGCTGATCCAGGAACGCCTACCGCACGTCTCGGCCAAGCCGATCGTGTTTCCCGCGCCGGCGCCTGTTGCGCCGCTCGGCTCGTGGACGTTGCTGGCGCCGGACCGGATGCTGGCGGCGGCGCGCTGCAGTTCGCCGTTCGGCAACGGCGAGGTCGTCTTCATCGAGGACAGACAGGGTCCGCCCAACCGCGCCTACCTGAAACTCTGGGAAGCGCTGGTCCAGCTGCGCCGCTGGCCGCAGCCGGGCGAGCGCTGCCTCGATCTCGGGGCCTCGCCCGGCGGCTGGACGTGGGTACTGGCGAAGCTCGGCGCCGAGGTGGTTGCCATCGACAAGGCACCGCTGGAACCCCGGATTGCCGCCCTGAAGGGCGTGTCGTGGCGCGGCGAGAGCGCTTTCGGGCTCGAGCCGGAGAGCGTCGGCGCGGTCGACTGGCTGTTCTCGGACATCATCTGCTATCCGGCGCGTCTTCTGCGGCTGGTCGAGCGCTGGCGAGCTTCCGGGCTGGTGAAGAACTTCGTCTGCACCATCAAGTTCCAGGGCGAGACCGATCACGACTCGGCGGAAGCCTTCGCCGCGATCCCCGGGGCCCGGGTCCTGCATCTTCACCACAACAAGCACGAGCTGACGTTCCTGCTTGCCACCCCTTAGGCGCGGTCGACCGCGGGGCCTTCAGCGCGGCAGGCCGCGGGCACGCAGATCGCGCACGAGATGGTCGACGAAGACGCGGATCTTCGGCGCCAGCAGGCGGTTGCTGGGATAGACGGCGTAGATCCCGCCGGGCGGCGCCTCGTAGGCTTCCAGCACACGCGTCAGCTGGCCGGCGACCAGCGCATCGGCCACCAGCCATTCCGGCACGGGCACCAGACCCAAGCCGGCCAGCGCGGCCGCGCGCAGCGATTCGCCGTTGTTGGTGAGCAGGTGCGGAGCGACCTCGATCGTCTCCTTGCCCAGACGCCAGGAGTCGCGCCAGGCGAGCGGCGCGAAGCCGACCAGCCGATGCCCGAGAATGTCGCGCGGCTTCACAGGCGTGCCGTGCTGGGCGAGATAGGCGGGCGACGCGACGATGGCGACGCGCGATGTCGCGATGCGACGGACGACCAGGCTCGGTTCGGGCCGTTCGACGATGCGGATGGCGAGGTCGATGCCTTCCTCGACCAGCTTCAGCGCCGCGGAGCCTTCGACCAGCTCGATCTCGATGGTGGGAAAGGCCGCGAAAAAGGCGGGCAGGCCGGGCACGATGTAACGCTGGGCGAAGGCATCGGGCGAGGCGACCCGCAGCCGGCCGGACGGTGCGCGCTGCGTCGCCTGGGCCTCTATCCTCGCCGCTTCCGCGGCGTCGAGCAGTCGGCGGCACTGCCGGTAGAAGGCGGTGCCGGCCTCGGTGGGACGGACCTTGCGCGTGGTGCGCTCGAGCAGGCGTACACCCATCCGTTCCTCGAGTGCGCGCACCGTCTCGCTGACCGACGATTTCGCGGTCTGCAGCGCCACGGCCGCGGCGGTGAACGAGCCGCGCTCGACGACGGCGGCGAAGGCTTCCATTCCGGCAAAGGAGTCCATCGCACGATTGTTCGCCAGGGCGAACGATCTGTCCAGATTGGCCGTCTCTTCGTCGCGCTGCGGCCCGCCTAGAAATCCGGAACTGCAACCCGAGGAGACCGCGATGAACGAGACCTTGAACGTGCTGGGCGCGCCCATGATCGTGAAGAACGACGGCAACGGTGCCGCGCTCTTCCTCGCCGACCATCCCATTCCGCCGGGCTACTTCGTGCCGCCGCACCGCCACGAGACCGATGACGAGATGCTGTTCGTGGTGGAAGGCGAAGTCACCCTGATCGGCGAGGGTGGCGAGAGCCGGCTCGGCGCCGGCGGCGCGGCGACGTTCGCGCGCGGGGCGCTGCATGGCTATCGCAACGACACGGCCGGCACGGTGCGCCTCGTCGTCGCTGCGACGCCGGGCGTGCAGCTCGCCGAAATGTTCCGCCACTTCGATCGCGCCCAGCAAGCAAATGGCGGGCCGCTCGCGCCGCCGGACATCATGGCGATCGCCGGCCAATACGGCGTGCAGTTCGGCTGAGCTGCGTGCTAGAGCGCATTCCGCTCAGCTGGAGGCAGCTGAACGGAATGCGTCAGGCAATGTTGTGGAGGAAGCTGTGCGTTTCCGATCAAATGGAACCGTTTGCGGTTCCATTTGAACGGAAGCCGCTCTAGCCTTTCCCCGACGATCAATCGGGGGAAGGCTATGCTGAGATCCATCGGACTTGCCGCGGCGCTGGCGCTGGTTGCCAGCCCGGCGCTGGCGCAGAGCAAGACGCTCACGGTCGCGGCCTATGGCGGCGTCTGGGACCAGCATCTGCGCAAGGAGGTCTTCCCCGACTTCGAGAAGAAGCATGGGGTGAAGGTCGAATACGTCGCCGGCAACTCGACCGACACGCTGGCCAAGCTGCAGGCGCAGAAGGGCAACCAGGTGATCGACGTCGCCATCATGGACGACGGCGTCATGTACCAGGCGATCCAGCTGGGCTTCTGCAGCAAGATCGAGGGGCTGAACAAGGCCGAGCTCTATCCCGCCGCCCTGTTCAAGGACGACAAGGCGGTCGCGGTCGGCCAGACCGGCACCGGCTTCATGATCAACACCAAGGTGTTCAAGGAGAAGGGCTGGGCCACGCCGTCCTCGTGGAACGACCTCAAGGACGCGAAGTTCAAGAAGCAGCTGGTGATCCCGCCGATCAACAACACCTACGGCCTGTATACGCTGATGATGTACGCCCGCATGAATGGCGGCGGCGAGAAGAACATCGACCCGGGCTTCAAGGTGATGAAGGAAGAGATCAACCCCAACGTCCTGGTCTACGAGCCGTCGCCGGGCAAGATGACCGAGCTGTTCCAGTCGGGGCAGGCCAACATCGCGGTGTGGGGCACCGGCCGCGTGCAGGCCTTTGCCAACACCGGCTTCCCGGTCGACTTCATCTATCCCAAGGAGGGCGCGCCGATCCTGCTTGCCTCGGCCTGCCCGGTCGCAAAAGCGTCGGTCAATCCGCTGGCGCACGAGATGATCAAGGAGCTGGTATCGGCCAAGGTCCAGACCGGCATGGCGAAGGAAATGGGCAACGGTCCCGTCAACACCAAAGTCGACGTCAACATGCCGGAGCTCAAGATGGCGCCGGTCGGCGAACGCGCCAAGCTGGTGATCCAGCCCGACTGGGACTCGATCAACGCCCAGCGCGACAGCTGGACCAAGCGCTGGAACCGCGAGGTGGAGCGCTAACGGGGGTGCAGCATCCGATCTATCTCTTCCGTCACGGAGAGACCGTCTGGAATGCCGAGCGCCGCGCCCAGGGACATCTCGATTCGCCTCTGACGGAGACCGGCCGCGAGCAGGCGAGGGCGATGGGGCGAGCGCTCGCGCGCGAACTCGCACGGGCCGGGTACGGTCCGGACACAGTCGTCGTCCGCGCGAGCCCGCTCGGCCGGGTGCGCGAGACCTTGTTGCTCGCCGCCGGGGAGGTGGGTCTGGTCCACGACGAGACCTGTCACGATCTCCGGTTGCGCGAGATGAGCTGGGGCGACTGGGACGGCTTCAACATCGCCGAGATCGAGACGCGCTGGCCGGCCGAGATC
>CAYZQZ010000065.1:0-13794 GCA_964480235.1 uncultured Reyranella sp.
CGCCTTCCCGCCCGGCTACCTGCACGAGAGCTGGCGCGACTTCCTGTATTGGGATTCGGAGCTGGATCAGACTTAGCTTCATCGGACCGCGGGCGTCCCGCCCGCTCGGAATCATGATGCGGGCGGGACGCCCGCGGTCCGGAAGACTCTAGATCCTCGTCGACAGCCAGATCGCAAGCTTCGAGCCCGCCTTGATCGCGGCGCTCAGTGCCGGATAGCCCGGCGCCTGTTCGGCGCCGGAGGCCAGCGCCTCGTCGCGATGCTCGATCTCCTCGCCGCGGAACTTCTCGACCGTCGTGCGCAGCTCGGCCTCGTCGTCACCCAACTGTTCCGCCTGGCTCGCATAGTGCTCGTCGATCGTCTCCTCGACCGCGACGGTGCAGGCCATCGCGGCCTTGTCCCCCATCAGTGCGGTAGCGGCACCCAGCGCGAAGCCTGCGACGCTCCACAGCGGCGACAGCAGGGTCGGGCGCACGCGACGGGCGGCGATCAGACGGTTGAATTCCTGGTGATGCTGGCGCTCGGCGCGCGCCATCGCCTCGATCTTCCGGCCGGTCTCGCTCTTGCCGCGGCCCGTCCAGCGCAGCGCCGCGAGCTGGCCTTCGTAGATCCGTACCGCGCCGAATTCGCCGGCCTGGTCGACCCGCACGATGCGCTCGACGATCTCGCGCCGGTCGGGATCACCCGGATTGCGCGGCTCGCCGGTCTTGCCGCCCACGGTCACGACGGCGTCCTGAGATGGGTCATGACCCGCTGGCCCAGCAGCAGGGCGAGGCCGCCCGACAGAATCGCGTTCCAGCCGGCCATCGAGATGTCCATGAACTTCCACGCCGCCTCGTCGCAGCGCACCATCTTCTGGCTGAACAGGAACTTCTTGAGGTCGGCAGGCGACAGACCGGCCGGAATGCGGCCCGAGCAGGCCTGCGGGCCGAGCCACCAATGCTGTTCGACGCCGGCGTGGTAGACGCCGATGCCGGCGGTCACGAACAGCGCGACGATCGCGGTCAGCGCGAAGACGATGCCGAGCCGCGGCCAAGCGTAGCTGGCCAGCGCCAGGAAGCCGGCGGCGATCGCGACCATGTGCGGATAGCGCTGCCAGAAGCAGAGATCGCACGGTGCCAGCCCGACGACGTACTGGAAATAGTAGGCGCCGCCCAGTAGCGCGCCGCTGCCGAGGAAGGCGAGCAGGCCGATCTTGCTGGGGAGCGGCAGGCGGTCGATCATCGAACCTTCCACGAACCTTCTAGGACTCCGGGCCGTCAGAAGAGGTACTTCACCACGACGAAGCCACCGACCAGCGCGATCAGGAACGCCCAGCTGACCAGCGTGAAGCGCTGCTCGATGAAGGTCCGGATCGGCTCGCCGTACTTCCAGAGCAAGGCTGACACGATGAAGAAGCGCGCGCCACGCGTCACGATGGACGCCCACACGAACGTGAAGAGATCAAAGTGCGCGGCCCCTGAAGCGATCGTCACCAGCTTGTAGGGAATGGGCGTCAGGCCCTTGATCAGGATCACCCAGACGCCCCACTCGGCGTACTGGTGGCGGAACTTCTCGAGCCCGGCCTGCAGGCCGTAGGTCTTGACCACCCAGGCGCCGATCGTCTCGAAGAAATAGTAGCCGATGGCGTAGCCCAGCAGCCCGCCGAGCACCGAGGTGACGGTGCAGACGGCCGCGATGGTGAAGGCCTTCTGACGGTTGGCCAGCACCATCGGGACCAGCATCACGTCGGGCGGGATCGGAAAAAACGAGCTTTCGGCAAAGGACACCACGCCCATGGCGGGGATGGCGTGGCGGTGCTGCGCGAGGCGCATCACCCAGTCGTAAAGTCGACGCATGTGACCCGCTAGATAGCGTGTCGCCGGGACCGAAGCGAGGGACGATTCCGTGCCGGGGTCTGCGCCAAATTCAGCGCTTGTCCGGCTCGCGGCTGAACATTTTCTGGCGCGCCTGGGCTTGTGGCGTTCTGTCCGCCCCCGACTTCACGTCCGAGCGGTAGAGCTTCCAGGCAAAGCCGCCCGCCGCCAGCAGGGCGGCGACGGCCAGGACCTCGTAAAGCGACATCTATTCAGCAGCTTGCTTGAGTCGGGTCGGCACGGTCTCGCCCGCGAGCAGGGCAGCCCGCGCGGCCTCGTACTCGGCCTTGAGCCGGGCCACGATCTCGGCCGCCGGCGGCGCGTCGTGGATCTGGCCCACGCCCTGGCCCGCGCCCCAGATGTCGCGCCAGGCCTTGGCCTTCTGGTTGCCGCCCGAGCCGAAATTCATCTTGCTCTTGTCGGCAGTCGGCAGATCGTCCGGATCGAGGCCAGCGGCGGCGATCGAGCGCTTCATGTAGTTGCCGTGCACACCGGTGAAGAGGTTGGTGTAGACGATCTCCTCTCCGGTCGAATCGATGATGCACTGCTTGTTGGCGTCGGTGGCATTGGCTTCCTTCGCCGCGATGAAGCGCGTGCCGATATAGGCGAGGTCGGCGCCGACAGCCTGGGCAGCCAGCACGCTCGCGCCATTGGCGATCGAGCCCGAGAGCAGGAGGCAGCCGTCGTAGAACTGGCGCACTTCCGGAACGAGTGCGAAGGGCGACAGGGCGCCGGCATGGCCGCCGGCACCGGCGCAGACCAGGATCAGCCCATCGACGCCGGCCTGCAGCGCGCGCTTGGCGTGCTTCACATTGGTGACGTCGTGGAACACCAGGCCGCCGTAGCGGTGCGCCGACGGCACAACCTCGTCGGGCGCGCGCAGCGAGGTGATCTGGATCGGCACCTTGTACTTCTCGCAGAGCTCGACGTCGTGCATCAGCCGGTCGTTGGAGCCGTGCACGATCTGGTTCACTGCGAAGGGGGCGACCTTACGGTCCGGGTGCTTGGCCTTGTAGTCGCCGAGCTCGCCGGTGATGCGCTTCAGCCACTCCTCGAGCACTTCCTTGGGGCGTGCGTTCAGCGCCGGAAAGGAGCCGACGACGCCGGCCTTGCACTGCTCGATCACCAGATCGGGATTGGAGATGATGAACAGCGGCGCGCCGACCACCGGGATCGAGAGGTTGTCGCGCAGCAGAGCCGGAAGTGCCATTGGCGAGAGTCCTATTTGAGAAGAGCGAGTGCGCCGCCCCGTTCGACGGCCCTTTTGTATGCCGGCCGTGCGTGGATGCGGTCAAGGAAGCCTTGCAGTTTCGGGAAGCGGTCGCCCAGCCCCGCGCGCGACGCCGCGGCTTCGAGCGGATAGCTCATCAGCACGTCGGCGGCCGAGAAGGCCGAACCGGCGAACCAGTCACGGCTCGCGAGCTCACTCTCGAGAAAGGCGAAGTGCGTGGCGAGCTGCGGTGAAATCAGGGACTTGTCGGCGCCGTCGCAGATCAGGCGGCCGACCGGGCGCAGCAGGGCAGGCACGCGGCTCGGGATGATGCGTGAGAACAACAGCTTCAGCAGCAGCAGCGGCATCAGCGAGCCCTCCGCGTAGTGCATGAAGTAGGTGTAGCGCCGCCACTCATCGCTGCCGAGCGGCGGGACGAAGCGGCCGTTGCCGTACTTCTGCACGAGGTATTCGAGGATCGCGCCCGATTCGGCGAGCGTCACGCCGCCATCCGTGATGGCGGGCGATTTGCCGAGCGGATGAACGGCCTTCAGATCAGGCGGCGCCTGCATCGTGGGCAGCCGCTTGTAGTGCTTGATCTCATAAGGGAGTTCGAGCTCCTCCAGCATCCACAGAATACGCAGCGAGCGCGAGTTCTCGAGGTGATGAACGGTGATCATCGGCATTCCTTCCTGCCCCACCCCCGTATGACGGGGGAGGGACTTAGTCAAAGAGCGCCCGGACGCCAGTTGCCATGGAACCCGGCGGGAACCCGGCTGCTGAGATGGGCCAGGGCGATCGGGCCGCGCGACAGGTCGGTCGCCTCGAAGATCGCCAGGTCCGAGCGCCTTTCCTCCCCGCGATAGAGCACGCTCAGCAGCCAGCCGTCGCCCTCGGGCGCCGTCTCGCTGCGCGGCACGAAGATCGGCTCGCCGAAGCGATCGTCCTTGCCCGCGTTGTAGGACGTGCTCTTGCCGGACTTGAGGTCGTAGTGCGTGAGCCCGTCAGTGCGCGGCTCGCCGGTCTTCGGATCCGTGACGTCACCGGCCACGATCCAGCCGTGCCGGTAGTCGCTCATGCAGAAGCGTTCGTCGAAGCGCGGGAACTCGCCCGAGCGGTCGTCGAGCTGCTCTTCCTTCATGGTGTTGCTGCGGCCGGACAGGTCGAACGTCCAGCGCGTCAGCCGGGCGAAGGGCAGGTCCTTGGACGACGGCGAACCGTCGGGCAGCGGGAACAGCGGCGCGATGTCGAACTTCATGACGTCGACCACGATCTTGCCGTCCGGAGTCTCGTAGTGGTTCATCGGGTGGAAGACGTAGCAGGCGGGTGCCGTCACCCACTTCACGTCGGCGACCGTGCCGCCCCGCGGGATGAAGGCGATGTGCGTGCCCTTGTCCGGCTCCCAGGCGAAGGGAGGCTTGCCCGACATCGCGCGTTCCATCGACGAGGTGAGCGGGAAGATCGGCAGCACGATCCAGTTCCGCGTCACCGCAAAGTCGTGGACCATCGAGGGGTAGGGACCGTCGAGGATCTCGGCGCGCGTGACCTTGCCGTTCCTGTCCACCGTCTGGATGGAAATCTCCTTGGTGAAGCGGCCCTTGGCCGAATAGCCGAAGAAGATCATCTCGCCGGTAATCGGATCGAGTTTGGGGTGCGCGGTGAACGGCCCGATCAGGCTCTTGCCCCAGGTCTCGTAGCCGCCGTCCGGACCGACCGGCATCAAGGTTGCGGGATCGAGCGAGAAGGGCGCGTGCGCCTCCTCGAGCGCCAGCAGCTTGCCGCCGTGCCAGACGATGTTGGTGTTGGCGATGGTCGAATTGAGCGCGAAGACGCGCGGGTCGGTGTAGCGCGGGTTGCCGAACGTGCCCGACAAGCCTTCGCCCTCCTCGTTCTCCATCACCCACTTCGGCGTGCGCACCCAGCGATTCTTGTAGGCGACGTTGCCGTTTTCGATGTGGAAGGCGTGGATCATGCCGTCGCCGCCGAACCAGTGGTACGGTCCGCGCGGCGCGAATTGCGGGTTGGGGCCGTTGCGGTAGAGCGTGCCGCAGAGCTCGCGCGGCACCTCGCCGGTGACATGGAGGTGGCCGGCATCGGCCTCGGTGTTCACCGGACCGTAATAGGGATGGGACAGGAACGGGTTGTCGGTCGGGAACGCCTTGGCCATGGCAACCTCCTTATGGGAAACGCTGTGTATATAACCGACCGTATCAATACACACTGTTCCCCGCAAGCAGATTCTCAGTCGTGACCGACCCGGGATTCCAGGTCGGCGACAGAGCCTGTGCTCATGCCGCCAGTGGGCAGCACGTCATGTGCCACCCGCAAGCCGGATGAACGGCCTATTCGCAGGCGGCGGGCGCCGGATCGGCCTGGCCGGCGCGCTGGCGGTTCTCGTAGCGCCGGAAGAACGCGTGGCCTGCGATGCCGAGACCGAGCAGCAGCAGGCCGAAATAGAATTCGGTGTGGGTCGGACCGATCAGGTCGAACAGCGGCGTGGCGCCCAGATTGAAGAGCAGCATGGCGCCGGCCATCACCGCGAGCCTCAGGCGGAACACGCGGGCGATCTCGGCGCCGCGATAGACCGTCTGCATGCGGGTGATCATCGGGATGAAGTAGAACGGCCCACCGAGGCCCGCGACCGCGCCGGCCAGCATCATCGCCGGAAGCTTGTAGGGATTGTCCAGTCCCCAGGCCGCGAGCGCGATCAGCGCGAAGCCGCCGCCCATCGCGACATAGCCCAGGAACATGGTCGAGAGCGGCCGCCGGAAGCGCACGCTGCCGGCCACCAGGTTGCCGATGACGTCGCCCATGCCGGTGGCGCCGACGATCAGGCCGAGTGAGGCGAGGCCATGGAAGCCGAACAGGGTAGGGTCGTGCTCCTTGACCATCAGGGCGATGCAGAGCTGCAGGGCCACGCTCCACGGACCGTTGGCGATGGCATTGGCCAGCAGCAGCGCACCCATCACCGGTTCGCGCACCAGGAGCCGCACGGCGTCGCGCAGCGCCTCGCCGGTGCCGCGCCAGCCGCCGCGGTCGCTGCGCGGCCGGTAGCCGGGGTCGATCAGCCGGTCGCGCGCGGCCCACACCGCGAGGCCCGACAGCACGAAGCCGACCGCGGTCACCGACAGAAAGTGGATCACCGGCAGGATCGTGTTCAGCACGGCGGCCATCACCGGACCGATCAGGCGGGCGAGCCGCCAGGTCGCGTCGAACAGGCCGTTGATCGCCTGCAGCGCGTCGCGATCCTTGACCAGCACCGGCACGGCGGACTGCAAGGCCGGCGTGAAGATCATGCGCAGGCCGGCGAGACCCATCACCGCCAGCACCAGCAGCGGAATCGAGACGCCCCAGATATAGGATCCGGCGACCGGCAGCAGGGCGAGCCCGGCGCTCGCGTACTTGGCGCCCATCATGGCGCGGTCGGCCCGCCAGCGGTCGAAGGTCGAGGCGCCGAGCAGGCCGATCGCCAGCATGGCACCGTATTGCGCGGCGTTGACGTAGCCTGCGGCATTGCCGATCTGGTCGGCCGCGATCCAGACCACAGCGACGCGGAACAGATCTTCTCCGATGGTCGAGGCGGCAAGCCCCGACCAGACGATCGCGACGGCGCGATCCTTCAGTGGCCGGAAGACGGGGATCATCGGGGAAGGCTTTCCTCCCCCGTCCTCGGAGGAGGTGTCGCGGTCTGCCGCGACGGAAGGGTCAAGCGCAACGGCGAGAGCGCTGCTTCCGACCCCTCCGCCGGCGAAGACGCGGGCACCTCCCCATCTGAATGGGGAGGAATTGCCTTCCTCACTTCACCCACACTCCCGCATCCTTGTTGCTGTAGCCGAGACTTTGGTAGGCGGCGTCGACGAGCGACTGGCCGCGGCCGTTCATCAGCAGGCCGGGCCCCATCTGGTTCATGGTGTAGCCGAACGACAGGCCCGCAGCGGGATCGGCGAAGCCCAGCGAGCCGCCGGCGCCGACATGGCCGAAGGCGGCGCTGCTCATGATGACGCTGTCGCAATCCTCGCCGAATACCGCCGCTCCGGCCGCGCGCTTGCGATTGTCCATCGACTTCATGAACCCCAGCGCGAAGCGCGTCGGGATGCGCAGGGTCGCGTCGTCGTGCGTCGCCATGGAAACTTCGCCCATGCGGGCGAGGGTCATCGGATCGACCAGCTTGCCGCCGCCGTCGGCCAGCGGCGCATACAGGCGGGCAAGGCCGCGGGCGTTGGTGACGCCGTTGGCGGCGCCGATCTCGGCCGCATGACCTTCGCGGCTGTTGGCGCCGGCGGTGATCGGGCTCCAGGCGCCGCTGTTCAGCAGGAACAACGAAGGTATCGACGTCCTGTTCATGATGGCGTCGGACAAGAACGGAACCTGTCGATCCTCGGCCGAATACTGATAGGGCAGGATCGGGGCGACCCGGGGTTCGATTGCCTCGGGCAGGCCAATCCAGAAATCGAGGCCCAGTGGCTGCGCAATCTCGTCCCGGAAGAACGCGCCAAGCGACTTGCCCGAGGCGCGCCGCACCATCTCGCCGACCGTCCAGCCGAAGGTGAAGCCGTGATAGCCGTTGCGCGTGCCGGGCATCCAGAACGGCTCCTCGGCCGCCAGTCGCTCGGTCATGTAGTCCCATTCGTAGGGGCCGCTCGCCTTCACCTTGTCGCGCAGCGCCGGCACAGCCGAGGAATGATCGAGCATCATGCGCGTGGTGACGCGCTCCTTGCCCTTCCGTCCGAACTCCGGCCACAACTCGATCACCGGCGCGTCGAGGTCGAGCTTGCCGCGCGAGGCCAGCACGTGCGCGCAGATCGCGGTGGCGCCCTTGGTGCAGGAAAAGACGATGCTGACCGTGTCCCTGTTCCACGGCGTGCCGGTCTTGGGATCGGCGACGCCGCCCCACAGGTCGACGACCGTCTCACCGCCGACGGTCAGACAGACGGAGGCGCCGATTTCGCCCTTGGCCTCGAAATTGTGCGTGAAGGCATCGGCGACCCGCTCGTAGCCCTTCCTGCAAGTGCCCTCGATCTTCATCGTCGGTCTTATCTTTGCGGCATCGGCAGCTTCAGCACGTTCAGCAGGAAACGCGCGGCATTGCTGAGGCCGGTCAGGTCGATGCCGTGGCCGACGCCCTGCGCGATGTGCACGGCAACCTCGACACCATTCTGCTGCAGCGCGACCGCCGCCTCCTCGGTGAGTGCGGCCGGGAGCATCTCGTCGGAATCGCCATGCACCAGCAGCACCGGCGGCCGCGACCTGATCTCGTTCTGGAGAACTTCGGGGCCGGCCAGGGCGCCCGAGAAGCCGACGATGCCGGCGAGCGGCCTGGCGCGGCGCAGGCCGACATGCAGCGACATCATGGTGCCCTGGCTGAAGCCCACCAGGACGGTGCTTGTCTCGTCGAGTCCGTAGGCCGCCATCTTCTCGTCGAGGAAATCGTCGACGAACGGCGCGGCGCTGCGCGTGCCGGCGAGCCGCGAGGCCGGGTCCAGCCGGTTGATGCTGAACCACTGGTAGCCCATCGGATTGCCCTCGCAGGGATAGGGCGCGTTGGGCGAATGGAACACCGCATCGGGCATCAGCGGCGCCAGCACCGGGGCAAGCCCGATCAGGTCGTTGCCGTCGGCGCCGTAGCCGTGCAGCAGCACGATCAGCTGTTTGGGCCTGCCGCCCGAATGGGGACCATGAGAGGGCCCATCGATCTTGGTCATTTCGTCTCCACCAGCGGCTTCGGCCGGGGCCCCTTGGCGCTCCAGTCCGGCATGTTGCGGCGATAGTGCCAGAGCAGCAGGGCGGCGGCACTGCGCCAGGGCCGCCAGGCCTCGGCGATTTTGAGCAGCCGCTTTGCGTCCGGGCGCTTGCGCAGTTTCTTGAGATGCTGGGCGGCGACCACCAACCCGAGATCGAGGCCGGGCATGATGTCGGGCCGTCCATGCGCGAACATCAGGTAGATCTCGGCCGTCCACGGCCCGATCCCCTTCGCCTGGGTCAGCATGGCGATCGCGGCGGTATCGTCGAGCTCGTCGAGGGCGGCGAAATCGATGCGGCCTTCGACGATGTCGGCGGCAAGCGAGCGGCCGTACTTGATCTTCGAAGTGGACAGGCCCGCGGCGCGCAACTGCTCGTCGGTGAGGGCCAGGAACTTGGCCGGCTCCATCGACGGTACGGCCGCTTCGAGGCGCAGCCAGATCGCGCGTGCGGCATGGACCGAGACCTGCTGGCCGCAGATCGAGCGCATCAGTCCGCCGAAGCCCTGCGGCACGATCCGGAGTTCGGGATGGCCGACCTCCTTGATCGCCCGTGCGAAGTCGGCGTCCACCCTGGCGAGGTGCCGCATCGCTTTCTTGAGATTGGGCGCGTCGAGGATCGGTCGAGGCATTCGACCCGCATAGCACGGCAACGGAAGGCGCTGTAACGTCCGACGATGACGGTCGTCACCCGTTTTGCCCCCAGCCCGACAGGCGAACTGCATCTGGGTCACGCCTATTCCGCGCTGATCGCGTGGCGGCGGGCGGAGGAAGCCGGCGGCCGCTTCCTGCTGCGCATCGAGGACATCGACATCCGCCGCTGCCGGCGCGAGTTCGAGACGGCGATCGAGACCGATCTGCGCTGGCTGGGCCTCGCCTGGGACGGGCCGGTGCGCCGGCAGTCGGAGCATTTTGCCGACTACGGCAAGGTGCTGGACCAGCTCGACGGGCGCGGACTGATCTATCCCTGCTTCTGCACGCGCGCCGACATCGCGGCGGCGGGCTCGGCTCCTCACGGCCCAGATGGTCCTCTGTATCCCGGCACCTGTCGCCATCTCTCGCCGCAGGAACGGCGCGACCGCATCGCCGGCGGCCGCGAGTTCTGCCTGCGCCTCGATTGTGCGGCGGCGGCACGCGAAGCGGGGCCGTATGCCTTCCACGACGAGGGACAGGGCAGGGTCACGGGCGAGCCGCTGCTGTTCGGCGACGTGGTGATCGCGCGCAAGGATACGCCGACCAGCTACCACCTCGCCGTCACGGTCGACGATCATCTGCAGGGCGTGACCCTGGTGACGCGCGGCGAGGATCTGCTGCCTTCGACGCACGTACATGTCCTGCTGCAGAAGTTGCTGGGATACGAGACGCCCGGCTACGCCCACCACAGGCTGCTGACCGATCCGTCGGGGCGTCGCTTCGCCAAGCGCGATCGCTCGCTCACGTTGCAGTCGCTGCGCGACAGCGGAAGGTCGCGCGAGGATGTGCTGGCGCTAGTCGGCCAGTAGACGACCCGACGTTGAAGTTGGAATGCACGCCTATATTATGCTGGAGCATGGTTCCTCGTGCTTTGCGCGCTGCCGCGACCTTCAAGCTCTTCATCCTGTCTATGTTCGGTGTCGCGGCCTGTGTGCCCGTCACGCCGCCCGACGCTTATAAGGGACCGCTCGGCGCGTGGGCACCCTTCATGACACCGGCCGACGGCACGCCAGTCATGGTGGCGAGTTCCGCCTACGGTCGGCCGATCGATCATGGATTGCAGGTGTGCCTGACTAACGGCCCGGGTGTGCCGGTCACGGTGCATGTCTGGACGGGGGATAGCGGTTTTCCCGCTTCGACCAACACGCGGCCGCAGCTTTCGGTCGGTCAGTGCGTGCAGGTCGACCGGCCGGTCGCGGTCGTGGTGCAGTCGAGCGCGAATACACCGGCCTTCAGTGGCTACTATCGCTGGATGCGACCCAGCGCGGTGGCCGGTCCGCCGAAAATCGTCCCGCTCGACGGCGCGGTGCCTAGTCAACCGCCCGCGATCGCCGGTGATGGTCCGGGTGCGAGATGCGAGCGGCTTCCGTCACCGACCCGGCAGTTCTGGTCGTTCTGCGATGTCGACCTGCCGTTCCTGCGGCAGGCGGCGCGCCTCTGCCTGGGACCGGACTATCTCGAGTCGACCGATGGCAAGACCACCTATGCCACCGGTCTGCTGGAGCTGATCCTGAGCAATGCGCTCAAGTCGATGAACAAGCCGTCCGACAATGATCCCCGCTGGAGCAATGTCGTTGGGGGCGGCTGCCGAGACGTGTTCCACGCCAGCGACGCCTCATTCATGGTCGGGCCGGCCCAAACCGGCGGATTCTGGGACCCGAGCAAGGTGAAGGCGATCAAGGTCTTCACGACGGCGCTGCAGTAGAACCACGCGGCGTCTGCCAGTGGCGCCGTCCCGGCCGGAGCGCTAGGCTTCCCGTCATGGACAGACAAGAAGAACTGGCCGTCGGGAGGCGGCTGCTGGGCCATATCGACGCCCGCACCACCGATCTCGCGGACGCCATGTTCCGCAACAAGGTGATCAACTATTCCAGCCGCGAGCGCGCCGAGCTGGAGCGCGACAAGCTGTTCCGCGAGCGGCCGATCTTCATGGCGCTGTCGACGCGGCTGGCAAAGCCCGGCGACTTCCTGACCGAGGATGTGGGCGGCATGCCGGTGCTGATCACCCGCGCCGGCGACGGAACGGCGCAGGCCTTCGCCAACATCTGCCGCCATCGCGGCGCGCCGGTGGCGCAGGGCTGCGGCCATGCCCGCGCCTTCACCTGCCCCTACCACGGCTGGACCTACGATCTTTCCGGCAAGCTGCTCGGCACCACCGACAAGGTGGGCTTCGCCGGGCTCGATCTCGGCGCGCACGGGCTGGTGCGGCTGCCGATCGCCGAGAAGCACGGCATGATCTTCGTGCGGCCGAGGCCGCTGCAGAAGGACGAGACCGTCGCGATCGACATCGATGCCGAGCTCGGCCCGATCGCGGGCGACCTCGCGGCGCTCAGGCTCGACACGTTCCCCTACTACTCGACCGACCGGGTGCAGCCGCGCATCAACTGGAAGTTCGCCGTCGACACCTTCCTCGAGGGCTATCACATCGCGCACCTGCACCGGAAAACCATCGCGCCGTATTTCATCGGCGGCGCCGGCACCTTCGACAGCGCGGGCCTCAACGGCCGCATGTGCGTGGCCAAGACTTCGATCGACGCGCTGCGCCAGCAGCCCGAAGCCGAGCGCAACTACCGCCAGCACGTGGTGGCGATCTACCAGATATTCCCCAACACGCTGATCATCTGGCAGCTCGATCATATCGAGATCTGGCGCGCCTTCCCGGGACGCGACGACGCCAGCCGCTGCGACGTCGAGATGACGATCTACAAGCCGCATGACAGCACGCGGCCGGACTCCTACTGGGAAAAGAACCGCGACATCGCCATCCGCACCGTGCTGGAGGAGGACTTCCCGCTCGGCGAGCGCATGCAGATCGGCTTTGAATCGGGCGCGACCGAGGAAGTGATCTACGGCCGCAACGAGCCCTCTCTCGTTCATTTCCACCGCTCGATCCGCACTGCACTGGGAGTTTCCGCGTGAGCCAGCGTACCAAGCCGCCATTTCGTGCCGACCAGGTCGGCAGCCTGTTGCGCACCGCGCCGGTCAAGGAGGCGCGCACCAGGCGGTTGGCCGGCGAGATCACGCCCGATCAGCTGAAGGCGGTCGAGGACGCCGAGATCAGGAAGCTTGTCGCCCGGCAGGAATCGATCGGCCTGCAGGCGGTGACCGACGGCGAGTTCCGCCGTTCGTGGTGGCACTACGATTTCCTGGCCAAGCTGGTCGGCGTCGAACTGGTGAGCGTGGCGCAGGGGCTGCAGTTCAAGGGCACGCAGACCAAGGCCGAGGGCCTGCACGTGCACGGCAAGATCGACTTCGACGCCAGCCATCCGATGATCGAGCACTTCAGGTTCCTGAAGTCGGTCGCCAAGGCCACGCCCAAGATGACGATTCCGTCGCCGACGGCCCCGCATTTCCGCGGCGGGCGCAAGGCGATCGAACTGTCGGCCTATCCGACCATGGAGCCGTTCTTCGACGATCTCGGGAAGGCCTATGGCAAGGCGGTGCGCGCCTTCGGCGAGGCGGGCTGCACGTACCTGCAGCTCGACGAGGTGTTCGTTGCCTATCTCTGCGACGACGCCCAGCGCCAGATGCTGCGCGACCGCGGCGACGATCCCGACAAGCTGCTCTACGTCTACAAGGACCTGGTCAACGCCGCCTGTGCGGGCAGGACGCCCGGCATGACGATCTCGATGCATCTCTGCCGCGGCAACTTCCGCTCGACCTGGATGGCCCAGGGTGGTTACGAGCGGGTGGCCGACGTGCTGTTCAACCAGATGAACGTCGACGCCTATTTCATGGAATACGACACTGACCGTGCCGGCGGCTTCGAGCCGCTGCGCTTCCTGCCCAAGGGCAAGCAGGTCGTGCTCGGCGTCATGACCTCGAAGACCGGCGCGCTGGAGAGCAAGGACCAGCTCAAGCGCCGCATCGAGGAGGCGTCGAAGTTCGCCCCGCTCGACCAGCTCTGCCTGTCGCCGCAATGCGGCTTCGCCTCGACCGAGGAGGGTAACCTGCTGGCCGAGGACGAGCAATGGGCCAAGCTCGCGCGCTGCGTCGAGGTGGCGAAAGAAGTGTGGGGCTGACGATACGGTTTCCGAAGAGGGAGCCGTGGGACGGCGTCAGCTCTTGCGTCCCTCGAGCTGCTGGAGCAGCCACACCTGCACCTTGTTGGATTCGAGGAACCGATGCGCGAACTTGCGCGTCGCCTCGTCGTCGACCTTGCCGACCACGATCGCCACCACGAGGTCGCAGTCGTGCGACACGGCGATGCCTTCGGCCATCCGCTCCCGGCCGGTCTTGGTCTTCACGCGATAGAGGCGGGCGCGGCCGAACAGGTCGGTGATCCGCACGCGGCGGC
>CAYZQZ010000066.1:0-13614 GCA_964480235.1 uncultured Reyranella sp.
CGTCACCGCAAAGGTCAGCCCCTTGGTCGCGACTTGGCCGGCCATGATCAGGATCCAGACCAGGCCCGTCGAGACATGCAGGCCGTGCGTGCCGACCAGGGTGAAGAACGCTGACAGGAAGCCACTGCGCTGGGGCCCCGCCCCGGCCGCGATCATGCCGGTGAATTCCCGGATCTCGAGGAACACGAAGCCGGCACCCAGCACGAAGGTCAGCGCCAGCCAGCCCAGCACTGCCGAGCGCTCGCCCTGACGGGCGGCGATCGAGGCCATGCCGAAGGTCGTGCTGCTGATCAGCAGCAGCGCAGTCTCGATCGCGGCGTTGTTCAGGTTGAACAGCGCCTTGCCTGCCGGCCCGCCGGCCGTGCTCCCGCTCATGATGCCGTAGGTCATGAACAGCAGGGCGAAGATCACGGCATCGCTCATCAGGTAGAGCCAGAAGCCCATCGCCCGCTGTTCGGCGGCTTCCTCCATCTCCCGGCTGTGCGCCGTCGCCGAATGAAGGGTCATGCGCGCACTCCCGAACCGCGCACGGCCTGGAGGCGAATGCCGTCCAGACGGGCAACCTCGGCCGCCGGAATCACCATCTCCGATTCATCGTCCGACGAACGCCAGATCATCAGCGCCCACATGACGAGTCCGCACAGCACCGCCAGCCACCAGATGTACCAGATCATGGCGAAGCCGAAGACGAAGGCGAACCCGCCCATCAGCGCGCCGACGGGCGAATTCTTCGGCAGCACGATATCCTCGTAGGAAGCGGGCCGGGCGTTGGCAACGCCGCGCTCCTTCAGGTCGAGCAGCGGCTCGCGGTCGCGGACCTCGGGCAGTACCGCGAAATTGTAGGCCGGCGGCGGCGAGGAGGTCGCCCATTCGAGCGTGCGGCCATCCCACGGATCGCCGGTCGTGTCGGCGCCGAGCTTGCGGTCGCGGATGCTGACGAGGAGCTGCATCACCAGGCAGCCGATGCCGATCAGGATCAGAACGGCACCACCCGAGGCGACCATCAGCCAGGGCTGC
The DNA here is from genome assembly GCA_964480235.1 of uncultured Reyranella sp. GTDB lineage: Bacteria > Pseudomonadota > Alphaproteobacteria > Reyranellales > Reyranellaceae > Reyranella. Next base: position 1,018 of record CAYZQZ010000066.1, read on the forward strand.
CAGGCAGGCTCGTTGTAGTGCTCCATCCGGCGCGGCATGCCCATCAGGCCGAGCGCGTAGAGCGGCATGAAGGCCAGGTAGAAGCCGATCATCCAGCACCAGAAGGCGCCTGCGCCCCACGGCTGGTTGAGCTTGAAGCCGAACGCCTTGGGGAACCAGTACATGTATCCCGCGAGGTAGCCGAACAGCACGCCGGGGATGATCATGTTGTGGAAGTGCGCGACCAGGAAGGTCGTGTTGTGCAGCAGGAAATCTGCCGGCGGCATGGCGAGCAACACGCCGGTCATGCCGCCGATCACGAAGGTGATGATGAAGCCCAGTGTCCACAGCATCGACGGATGGAAGGTGATGCGGCCGCGATACATGGTGAGCAGCCAGTTGAACACCTTCACGCCGGTCGGCACGGCGATCACCATGGTGGTGATGCCGAAGAAGGCGTTCACGTTGGCGCTCGAACCCATCGTGAAGAAATGGTGCAGCCACACCGTGAACGAGAGCAGCGCGATCACCGCCGTGGCGTAGACCAGCGACTTGTAGCCGAACAGCGGCTTGCGCGAGAAGGTTGCCACCACCTCCGAGAAGATGCCGAAGGCCGGCAGGATCAGGATGTAGACCTCCGGGTGGCCCCAGATCCAGAACAGGTTGATGTAGTTCATCATGTTGCCGCCCAGCTCGTTCGTGAAGAAGTGCATGCCGAACAGGCGGTCGAGCGCCAGCAGGATGCACGCCACGGTGAGCGCGGGGAAGGCAAAGACCATGAGCACGCTCGAGCAGAGCGCGGTCCAGGTGAACGGGGTGAGCCGCATCCACGTCATGCCCGGGGCGCGGCGCTTGACGATGGTGACGACGAAATTGATACCCGAGAGCGTCGAACCGACGCCGCTGATCAGCAGCGCCCAGATCCAGTAGTCGACGCCGACACCGGGGGTGTACTGGATTCCCGAATAGGGCGGGTAGCCGGTCCAGCCTGCGGTCGAGAACTTCCCGATCACCAGGGAGACCATGACCAGGCCCGCGCCGGCGGCGCTGAGCCACAGGCTCAGCGAGTTGAGAAACGGGAAGGCGACGTCGCGCGTGCCGATCTGCAGCGGCACGATCAGGTTGATCAGGCCGGTCATAAACGGCATCGCCATGAAGAAGATCATGATCGTGCCGTGCGAGCTGAAGATCTGGTCGAAATGCTCGGGGGGCAGGTAGCCGTCGGAGTTTAGCGCGATCGCCTGCTGGGCGCGCATCATCAGCGCGTCGACGAAGCCGCGCAGCAGCATGATCAGCGCCAGCACGATGTACATCACGCCGATACGCTTGTGGTCGACGCTGGTCAGCCACTCGGTCCACAGGATCTTCCACCCACGCAACCAGGTGATGGCGATGAACACGAGCAGCGCCCCGCCCACCGTCACCGCGGCACCGCCGGCAGCGATGGCGCTGTACAGCGGCAGGGCCTCGATCGTCAGTCTGCCGAACATCGCTCTATCTCCGGGCCGGCGCTGCGGCGGGGGCGGGCGTCGCCGCGCCGTGAACATGGTGCGGGCCGTTGTAGCGGCCGATGATGCTCTCGAAGAGACCCGGCTCCACCGCGGTGTAGTACGTCACCGGATTGCGCCGGCTGCGTTCGGCCAGGCGGGAATAGGTCGGTGCATCGAGGCGCGCCGTCGCCTGACGCGCGCGAGCAACCCAGGCCTCGAAGTCGGCCTGGTTCATCGCCAGAACCTCGAAATGCTGGTCGGAAAAGCCGCCGCCGCTGTACTGCGTATTGCGGCCAACGAAGCGTCCCGGCGCGTCGGCGAGCATCTGCAGGCGCGTCTGCATGCCGGCCATGGCATAGATCTGCCCGGCCAGTGCCGGCACGTAGAAGGAGTTCATCACCGTATCCGAGGTGATGCGCAGGCTGACCGGCCGGCCGCTCGGGATCGCCATCTGGTTCACCACGGCGATGCCCTGCTCGGGATAGATGAACAGCCACTTCCAGTCCTGCGCCACGACCTGCACCTCGAGGGGCGGCACGGTCGAGGCGATCGGCTTGTAGGGGTCGAGCCGGTGCGTGCTGCGCCACACCAGGACGGCGACGGCGAGAACGATCAGCGCCGGGATCGCCCACACCACGGCGTCGAGCCTGGTCGACTCATCCCATTTCGGCGCATAGACCGCACCGCCGCGCGCGCGATAGCGCCAGGCGAACAGGAGGGCCAGGACGATCACCGGCACGATGACCAGCATCATCACCGAGAAGGCATCGAACAGCAGGCCGCGCTCGGCATCGGCGATCGGGCCCTTGGGATGGAGAATGACCGCACGGTCGCAAGCCGAGACCAGCCCGGCCACGGCAATGCCCCCTGTTCGTCCCAACAGTCGCCAGCGAGACGGCTTCACGCGCCTTTAATCCCCCGTATCTCTTGGGAGACACATTGGAGCGGCGGAACGTCGGGAGCAAGAACTGCGTAGTGCGGTCCTGGAGCGCCTGATGAATGAAGGATGCCGCGCCCAGCTCAGCGTCATCCCGAGGCCGCAGGCCGACGGACATTTCAGGATCAGGCAAGGATCCCTCACTGACTCGCGCGATACCGCGGGTGGAGCCTTTGTCGCTCGTCGAAGTTCAGCCCAGGCACAAGCATCGCTGCATCAATCGACGGGCGACCCGGCTCTGTGCAGGAACGCCGCAGTGCCCCTGGAGGAATCTTCTAGATCTTGCGCTCGCCAGGCGGCGCGGTCGGCATCGGGGTCTGCGCCGGCGGCGGCTTGCCCTGCGGATCGCGGGCGGTACAGACGTCGGCGCGCAGCCGGTCCTTCAGCGCCGCGATCTGGTCCTCGATCTGCTTGTTGGCCGCCTTCTGCTTGTCGATCTGATCCTCCAGCGCCTTGACCTGCGCCTGGTCGGGGCCCGGCGGCGCGGGCGGCGGCGGCGGGGCCGGCAGCTGGACGGCAACGTTCACGATCGGCCGGTAGAACAGGTACCAGCCCAGCCCCAGGCCGACGGCGATCAGCAGGAAACCGGCCACCAAGCTGCCCAGAATCAGGGGCCAGCGCGGCCGCGAGGTCTCGTTCTGGGATTGGGGCTGCTGGGCGGGATCGGACATGAAACCTCGATGACCCTTATAACAAACGACGCCGGGTGGGCGGAATTAGGGCGGTGACGGCATTCCCGGGAGGCCTACCATGAGCAAATGTCGCCCGACTGTGGCCTTGGGCAACTTGCCCCGCACCGGGCCTCATATAAGTGTATGTGCACGGAAGAAGGAGTATCCCCATGACGGCCTGCATCGTCGGTTGGTCCCACGGCAAGTTCGGCAAGCTCGACAATGAGACCAGCGAATCGCTGATCGTGAAGGCGGCCAGCGAGGCGATCGCCCATGCCGGCATCGAGCCCCGGGACATCGATGTCATCTATGTCGGCAACATGAACGGCGGCTTCGTCCGCCAGGAATTCCATTCCTCACTGCCGCTGCAAACCCACCCCGACCTGCGCTTCAAGCCCAGCACCCGGGTCGAGAACGCCTGCGCCACGGGCTCGGCCGCGATCCATATGGGCCTCAACACCCTGGCCGCCGGCAAGGCGCGCTTCGTGCTGGTGGTCGGCGTCGAGAAGATGACCGAGCTCAATTCGGCCCAGGCCGGCGAGGTGCTGATCAAGGCCTCCTACGTAGCCGAAGAGGCGAACATCGAGGCGGGCTTCGCCGGCATCTTCGGCAAGATCACCTCGGCCTACTTCCAGCGCTACGGCGACAAGTCCGACGTGCTCGCCAAGATCGCGGTCAAGGCGCACAAGAACGGCGCCAAGAATCCCTTCGCCCACTTCCAGAAGGAATTCGCCTACGAGTTCTGCCGCACCCCCTCCGACAAGAACCCGTTCGTGGCCGGACCGCTGAAGCGCACCGACTGCTCGCCGGTGACCGACGGCGCCGCCGCCGTGGTGCTGGCCGATGTCGGCACCGCGCTGGGCCTCAAGCAGGCGATCGCCTTCCGCGCCGCCGAGCACGTCAACGACTTCCTGCCGATGAGCAAGCGCGACATCATCAAGTTCGAGGGCCCGGCGCTTGCGTGGAAGAAGGCGCTGCAGTCGGCCAAGCTCGACCTGCTCGATCTCTCCTTCGTCGAGAGTCACGACTGCTTCACCTCGGCCGAGCTGATCGAGTACGAGGCGATGGGCCTCACCGCACCGGGCGAAGGCGAGAAGGCAATCCACGAAGGCTGGGTCGAGCGCGACGGCAAGCTGCCGGTTAACGTCTCGGGCGGGCTGAAGGCCAAGGGCCATCCGGTCGGCGCCACCGGCGTCTCGATGCACGTCATGACGGCGATGCAGCTCTCGGGCACCGCGCCCGGCGGCCTGCAGCTGGCCAAGGCGCAGCTGGGCGGCGTGTTCAACATGGGCGGCGCCGCCGTCGCCAACTACGTCAGCATCCTCGAACCGCTGAGGTAACTTCTTCCCTTGCGCGTCTTCATCGTCCACGCCCATCCCGAGCCGCAGAGCTTCAACGGGGCGATGACCCGCGAGGCCTCGGCCGCGTTGACGGCAGCCGGGCATGACGTCGTCGTCTCCGACCTCTACGCCATGGGATTCAATCCGGTGTCGGACCGGCGCAATTTCACCACCGTCGCCGACGGCGCCTACTTCCGCCAGCAGAGCGAGGAGGCGCACGCCGCCCAGCAGGACGGCTTCGCCGCCGACCTGCAGGCGGAGATGGACAAGCTCTTCTGGTGCGACGCGCTGATCCTGCAGTTCCCACTCTGGTGGTTCGGCTTGCCGGCGATCCTCAAGGGCTGGGTCGACCGGGTCTTCGCGTCGGGCGGCCGCATCTATGGCAGCGGCAAGTGGTACGACCGCGGCGTCTTCGCCGGCAAGCGGGCGATGTGTGCGCTCACCATCGGCGGGCCGGCTTCGATGTATTCGGCGCACGGACTGAACGGGCCGATCGGCGACATCCTGTTTCCGATCAACCACGGCATGCTGGCCTTCATCGGTTTCACCGTGATCGAGCCGTTCCTGGTGCATGCGCCGGTGCGCATCGGCGCCGACGAGCGCGCCGCCCACCTCGCGCGCTATCGCGAGCGTGTGCTGGGGCTCGCCACGGCGCCCACCCTCTCCTATCCCCGGCTCGACGAATTCGATTCGAGCTACGTGTTGAAGGCCAAAGCCAGCTAGTCTGCCGGTCATGCGGCCGATCGAGCGACGTCAGTCCGACGCCATCCTGGGCGCCATGCGACAAGTGGCGCTGGCCGGCGGTCGTGCCATCAGCCACGCCGACACCGCGAGCATCCTCGCAGCAGGCCGCTATCTGCTGCGTCGGCCGGACCTCGCCGATATCGGAACCCTGCCGGCCGTGTCGCCCGACGATCTGGTTGCCGTTCTGAAAGACCGCAACGTCGCCGAGGAAGGCCTGAAATATCTCGCCATCATGGCGATGGTCGACGGCTCGCTCGACCACGAGAAGCTGAAGCGCGTGCTGGAATATGCACGCGCCCTGGACATCGAGGCCGACTACCTCACCGATCTGGTCGAGGCCGCCTCCGGCCATCTCGCCTGGGCCACTGCCGACATGTGGCGCAAGAATTTCGACAGCGTGCTTAGCCGCTCGACCGAGGGCATCGATCCGGCGGTCTGGATCCGGCCTTATATTGGCGACAAGGCCGACCCCGCCCTGGTCGCGCGCTACGAGGCGCTGGGCAGGCTGCCGCAGAACACCTTCGGCAAGGCACTGTGGGACTTCGACAAGACCAACGGCTATCCCTTTCCCGGCGATCCCGACGCGCTCAATGCCGGCTTCGGCACGCCGCACGATTCGACGCACGTGATTGCGGGCTACGACACCAGCGCGCGCGGCGAACTGCTGGTCTCGACCTTCACCGCCGGCATGCACCCGATCAACCCGATGAGCGGGCACATCCTGCCGGTGATCTTCTTCTTCCATTTCGGCGAGCAGCTGAACGACGTCGGCCACGCCGGCAAGGGCGGCCTCGACCCCGACGAGTTCTGGCACGCCCTGGCGCGCGGCCAGGCGATGACGGCGGATATTTTTGATCCGAAGTGGAATGTCTGGGACTGGGTGGAGCGCGACTTGGAAGAGTTGCGCCGCGAGTGGAACGTTACGCCGGCGGGGCCGTCGCGGTAACGCCCGCTACGCGACAGGCCTCATCCTGAGGAGCCATGCGAAGCATGGCGTCTCGAAGGATGCACAACACGCAAGGTGCTTGTTCACACTCTTCGAGACGTGCTCCTCAGGGTGAGGTGATTTTGTCGAGCGACTGAGCGCGAATCTCAAACCACCGGGCTCGCGCCGCCGTCAACGTTGATCGCGACACCGGTGATGAAGGAGCCCGCATCGGAGCAGAGGAAGCACGCCATGCGCGCGAATTCCTCGGCCTTGCCCATGCGGCCGATCGGGATGCGGCCCTTGGCCATATTGGCGATGAACTGCTCGTAGGTCTCGCCCTTGCCCTGGTTCTTATGCCGGCGCACCCATTGATCGCTGTCAATCAGGCCAACCAGCATGGCGTTCACCAGCACGTTGTGCGACGCGTTCTCCTTTGAGAGCGCCTTGGTGAGCGCCAGGCCGGCGGCGCGGCTGACCGACGTCGGCGTGCTGTCAGCGCCCGGCGCCTTGGCGCCGATGTTGAGCACGTTGATGATGCGGCCCCACTTGCGCTCGCGCATGCCCGGCAGCACGGCGCGGGTGAGACGGATGGCGGCAAAGAGCTTGAGGTCGAGATCGCCCTGCCAGTCTTCGTCGGTGACCGTGTCGAACGGCTTGGCGTGGCTGATGCCGGCGTTGTTCACCAGGATGTCGACCTTGCCGAGATCGGCCACCACCTTCTTCATGGTGTCGGCGATCGGCTGCGCCTTGCTGACGTCGCAGGAATAGGCTTCGAAGCGGCCGTTCGACTTGCCGGCGGCCTTCTGCACTTCCGCCTTGGCGGTCGCCAGCACATCGGCCTTGCGCGCCAGCAGCGCCACCGACGCACCCGACGCCGCGAATTCCTTGGCCATGGCGAGTCCGAGACCGGTGCTCGCGCCCGTGATCACGGCCACGCGGCCGTCCATACGTACGTCCATAAGTTCCTCCCAATCAGGCTTTCACTTTAGCAATCGCCGCCAGAATGCGCTCGGGGGTTGCAGGTGCATCCAACCGCACGGCGGTCTTGTGGTCGTTCACGGCGCCGATCGCGTCCTTGAGCGCGGTCCACACCGCGGTCGCCAGCATCAGCGGCGGCTCGCCGACCGCCTTGGAGCGGAAGATCGTCGCCTCCTTGGCGGGCGCGTTCTCGAGCATCTTCACGTTGAACACCGGCGGCACGTCGCGGCTGCCGGGGATCTTGTAGGTCGACGGGCCGACGGTGCGCAGCCGGCCCTGCTTGTCCCACCACAACTCCTCGCAGGTAAACCAGCCCTGGCCCTGCACGAAGGCGCCCTCGATCTGGCCGAGATCGATCGTGGGATTGAGCGACAGGCCGCAATCCTCGACGAGGTCGGCGCGCAGCACGCGGCTCTCGCCGGTCAGGATATCGATCGCCACTTCAGCCGCCGCGGCGCCGAAGGCGAAATAGAAGAACGGCCGGCCCTTCATCGCCGCGCCGTCCCAATGGATCTTCGGCGTCTTGTAGTGGCCGGTCGCCGACAGCGAGACGCGGCCGAGATAGCAGAGCTTCGCCAGTTCGCCGAAGCCCAGCACCTGGTTCGATCCGGGCTTGGCGATGCGCACGTTACCGTCGGTGAATTCGATGTCACCAGGCGCGGCGCCAAAATGCTCGGCTGCGTAAGCGACCATGCGCTGCTTGATCGTATCGGCCGCGATATAGGCCGCCCAACCATTCAGGTCGGAACCGGTCGAGGCCGCGGTCGGTGACGTATTCGGCACCTCGGCCGTCGAGGTGGCCGACGGCCGAATGCGGCCGATATCGACCTTGAACACTTCGGCCACGACCTGCGCCACCTTGATGAACAGCCCCTGACCCATCTCGGTGCCGCCATGGTTCAGGCGGATCGAGCCGTCGGAATAGACATGCACCAGCGCGCCGGCCTGGTTCATGTGCGGAATGTTGAACGAGATGCCGAACTTCAGCGGAAAAAGCCCGAGGCCGCGCTTCAGCACCTTGCTCTGCTTGTTGAAGGCGGTGATCTCGGCGCGGCGGCGATCGACCTCGCCGAGTTTCTTCATCTCCGACCAGACGCGCGGCAGGTGATTCTCCTCCACCGCCTGGCCGTACGGCGTCTCCTGGCCGAGCGCATAGAAATTGAGTGCACGGATGTCGTCGGCATTCTTGCCGAGCTGGCGGGCGATGCGCTCGATCGCATCCTCCATCACCACCACGCCTTGCGGCCCGCCGAAGCCGCGGAACGCGGTGTTCGACTGCTTGTGCGTCTTGCAGGCGTAGCCAACGGCGCGGAAGTGCGGGATGAAATAGGCATTGTCAGTATGTGACAGCGCGCGGCCGATCACGCCGGGCGTCAGGTCGAGCGTGCAGCCGGCATCGGCGGCCAGCATCGCATCGAGCGCCAGTACCTTGCCCTCGCCGTCGAAGCCCACCGTGTAGTGGTAGAGGAACGGATGGCGCTTGCCGGTCGCGATCATGTCGATCTCGCGCGGCAGGCGGAGTTTCACCGGCCTGGCCGTACGGCTGCAGGCCAGCGCCGCCGCGGCCGCGACCCACGAGGCGTTGCTTTCCTTGCCGCCGAAGCCGCCGCCCAGCCGGCGCACCGTGGCGGTGATGCGGTTGAAGTCGCAGCCCAGTACCCGCGCGCAGATGTGCTGCACCTCGGTCGGATGCTGGGTCGAAGAATGCACGACCAGGTCGCCGTCCTCGCCCGGCAGCGCAAAGGCGATCTGCCCTTCGAGATAGAAGTGCTCCTGACCGCCGACGCTGAACTCGCCCGACAGTCTGTGTGGCGCCGACTTCATCGCAGCATCGGGATCGCCGCGCAGGATGGTGGCGGGCGCCTGGACATAGGCCTTGGCGGCGAGCGCGGCCTCGATGTCGAGCAGCGCGGGCAGCGGTTCGATCTCGATGACCGCCTTCTCGGCAGCATGCCGCGCGGCATCGAGCGAGGTCGCGACGACCAGCAGCAGCGGCTGGCCTGCATAAACCACCTCGTCGGTCGCGAACAGCGGCTCGTTCTGGGTCGGTGCGATGTCGTTCTTGCCGGGAATGTCGGCCGGCCCGAGCACGGCGACGACGCCCGGCGCCGGCGGCACAAAGACCTTCTTCAGCTTGCCGTGCGCGACCGGGCTGAGCACCAGCGCGCCATGCAAGGTGCCCGGCGGTTCGGGCATGTCGTCGATATAGACCGCCTCGCCCGCGGCGTGCTTCATCGCGCTGTCGTGGCGCAGGGAGCGATGAACGCTCACAGCGACTCCAGGTCGATCGACGGCGTGCCGTCTATGCGCAGTTTCAAGCGGCGGATCAGGTTGGCGGCCACGGTCAGGCGATACGCGGCCGTGCCGCGCCAATCGTCGATCGGCTGGAAGTCGCGTGCGATGGCCTCGGCCGCCGCCTCGAAGTCCCCCCCGCGAAGGGCCGTCTCGGTATAGGTCGCGCGCCGGGGCGTCGCGGCCAGGCCACCGAATCCGGTGCGTACGTCCTCGACCTTGCCGTCCTTGAGCCGCAGGCGATAGGCGCCGGCGACCGTGGAAATGTCCTGGTCGCGCCGCTTGCTCACCTTGTCGCAGTAGAAGACCTCGCCCGGCCACAGCCTGGGCATCGAGATCGCCTCGATCACTTCGTCGGGCGCGAGCACCGTCTTGCGGTAGTCGAGGAAGAACTGATCGAGTGGGACAGTCCGGGAGCCGCGCACAGACGTGAGCTTCAGAGACGCTTCCAGCGCCAGCAGCACCGGCGGCATGTCGCCGATCGGGGAGGCCGTGCCGATGTTGCCGCCGATCGTGCCCATGGTCCTGATCTGCCTCGAGCCGAGGCGCGCCAGATACGTCTTCAGCGCCGGGTAGTTGGCGATCAGCATCGGCATGGCGCGCGCATAGGGAACAGCCGCGCCGATCGTGACGCTCTCCTTGTCCTGAACCAGCACGTTGAGCTCGGGCACGTGCGCGAGATGAATGAGCTTGCCCGGCGGCTTGCGTGCGCGGCTGGCCAGCAGGCCGAGATCGGTCGCGCCGGCCAACAGCAGTGCGTCGGAATGCGCCGCCCGCAGCTGCAGCAGTTCGTCGAGCGAGCGCGGTGCAAGAAAACTGCGGTCAAAGCTCGCCGCGCTGGATCGCGCGTCCGGCACGGAAGGCGCCGGACAGGTCTGCCCCGCCACCTTCTGCATCGCCTCGACGATCGGCTTGTAGCCGGTGCAGCGGCAGAGATTGCCCGCGAGCGCGTCGTGGATCGTCTCGAGGTCTGGCTTCTCGCCGCCGGCGGCGAAGGCGTAGGCCGTCATCACGAAGCCCGGCGTGCAGAAGCCGCACTGGGTGGCGTCGCTCTCGGCCATCGCCTGCTGCACCGGATGCGGCCGTCCCGCCTCGCCGCGCAGGCCCTCGACCGTGCGCACCGCCTGGCCGTCGATCTGCCCGAGCAGCGCGATGCAGGAGTTCATGGCCTCCCGAACTATGTTTCCCTGGGCGTCGGCGCGCTCGAGAACGACGGTGCAGGCGCCGCAATCGCCCTCGGCGCAGCCTTCCTTGGTGCCCTTCAGGCCGCGGCGGTCGCGCAGCCAGTCGAGCAGGGTCGCCATCGGTGAAATACCGAAGATCTCGACCGGCTCGTCGTTCAGGACAAAACGGATACGGTCCGCCATGCGAATAGGATGAGGGGCGTTGAAGTAGGGCGCAACCCGTGATGCACTCGCGATGCCAAACAAGAGAGATCAATCATGGATCCGTACCGCTTCGGCTATTCCCCGATCGTCGAACGACCGAAGCTTTCCTGGCCAAACGGCGCCCGGGTCGCGGTCTGGGCCTGCCCCAATATCGAGCACTACGAATACATCCCGGCCGAGGTGCGCGTCCGCAATCCGTGGCCGCGCATGCCGCATCCCGACGTGTTGGGCTATGGCGGGCGCGACTATGGCAACCGGGTCGGCCTGTGGCGCATGTTCGACGTGCTCGACAAGCACAATTTCCGCTGCACCGTCTCGCTGTCGATGTCGGTGATCGAGATGTATCCCGAGATCCTCGAGGCGATGGAGCAGCGGCGCTGGGAGTACATGAGCCATGGCTACCTCAACACGCGCTACCACTGGGGCTACAGCCCGGAGGAAGAACGCGAGGTGATCGAACACAGCAAAGCCACGCATCTGCGCCTCACCGGCCGCAAGCTGCGCGGCTGGTTCTCGCCCGCCATCTCCAACACGCTGAACACGCCCGACATCGTCAAGGAAGCGGGCCTGGAATATTTCTGCGACTTCTATCACGACGACCAGCCGACGCCGCTCGCCACCAAGCACGGCCCGCTGATCCACATTCCCTACACGATGGATCTCAACGACGCGCTGATCTACCGCCAGCCGGTCGAAGCCGAGGAGTTCGCGCAGATGATCGTCGACCATTTCGACACGGTCTATCGCGAGGGCAGCGAAAACGGCCGCGTGATGTGCATCGCGCTGCACCCCTACATGATGGGCGCGCCGCACCGGCTCAAATATCTCGACAAGGCGCTGGGCTACATCCGCCAGCACAAGGATGCCTGGGTGTGCACCGCCGAGGAAATCCTCGACTGGTACACGCAGAACGGCCTGAAGCCGTTCCAGCAGCATCTCGGGAAGGAGGCATAACATGAGCACATCGACGCCTCCCAAGGTTCCCAAGAACCCGCCGCCGTTGCCGCCCGGGATGGACAATCCCTGGTACGACTTCGCGCCCTACCCGAAGCGGCCCCGCCTTTCCTGGCCGAAGAATGCGAGGGTCGCTTTCTGTGTGGTGATGCCGCTCGAATATTACGAACTGCTACCGGCCGAGAGCGCGCTGAAGGACAGCCGCTTTGTCGGCGAGTTCGGAAACTACAGTCCCGACTATCGCACCTGGACGCAGCGCGAGTTCGGCAACCGCACCACCATCTTCCGCGTGCTCGACGTTCTCGACCGCTACCAGATCCGCGCCGGCGTGCCGGTCAACGCCATGGCGGCCGAGCGCTATCCCTACCTGATCGAGCAGTTCAAGAAGCGAAAATACGAGTTCATCGGCCACGGCGTGTCGGCCAACCGCATGCTGAGCTCGAAGATGAGCGAAGCCGAGGAGAAGGCCGAGATCGACACGTCCATCGCCGCCGTCGAGAAGGCTGCGGGCGTGCGGCCGAAGGGCTGGCTCGGCCAGGAGTATGGCGAGAGCCAGCGCACGCCGCAGCTGCTGGCCGATGCCGGCCTCGACTACGTGCTCGACTGGCCGAACGACGACCAGCCCTATGCGCTGAAGGTCGGCAAGAAGTTCGTCTCGATGCCCAACCAGCCGGAATGGGACGACGTGCAGCAGCTCTGGCTGCGCCGCATCAACACCCCGCGCTATCCCGACCTGGTCGCCGACGCCTTCGAGTTGCTGCACCAGGAAGGCGGCCAGGTGTTCAGCCTGTCGATCCATCCCTGGCTGATCGGCATGGCGCATCGCATCAAGTATCTCGACGAGGCGCTGCGGCGCATCGAGCGCTTCGGCAACGTCTGGCACGCCACGCCCGGCG
>CAYZQZ010000067.1:0-13281 GCA_964480235.1 uncultured Reyranella sp.
TGAGGTCGATGAAGGTCTGGCCCTTGGAGATATTGGCGAGAATGCCATTGTCTCCGAGCGCCACTGCCTCCACATGCTTGGGCATGGGAAGCGAAGTCATGACCAGGTCGGCGCCCTTGGTTGCCTCGGCGACCGACTTGGCGGCCGTGCCGCCGACATCGGTGCAGGCCTTCAGGGCTGCCGGGTTGAGGTCGAACACCGTGACCTGGTGGTTCGAGCGCTTGATGATGTTGCGGCACATGGGGCCGCCCATGTTGCCGACACCGATGAATCCGACCTTCATGCCAATCTCCCCGGAAACCGTGACAGCGGGACTATAGACGATGGTCCCCGCCGATGACGACCGCGCCCGCGCCCTCTCGCGCGTGAAATGGGCGGCCACGCTATTGCTGGTCGGAACGGCGGCACTGTTCGGCGTGGCCCGTGCGCTCGACCACACGCACTGGGCCTGGGGCTATGTCGCGGCGTTCGCCGCTGCGGCGACAGTCGGCGGCCTAGCCGACTGGTACGCGGTGGTGGCGCTGTTCCGCCGCCCGCTCGGCTTGCCGATCCCGCACACCGCGATCATCCCGCGCAATCATCAGCGCATCGCCGACAATCTCGGCAGTTTCATCGAGACCAATTTCCTCGCCCCCGAAGCGGTCGACCGCAAACTGGCGGAAGTGGATTTCGCCGCGCAGATTGCCGAATGGCTGTCCGATCGCGAGCGCAGCGCCGCCCTGGCGCGCTTCGTCGTCGGGCTGCTGCCGCAGACGCTCGCGGCGATGGACCAGTCCGGCCTGCGCCGCTTCATGGGCGAGCGCGTGCGTGGCGAACTTCAGCGCATCGAACTGGCGCCGCTGGCGGCCAATCTTTTGTCGGCGCTGCAGGCGAGCGGCCGCCATCAGCGGCTGCTCAACGAACTGCTGGCCGCGCTCGACAAGGTGCTCGCCGACCCCGCGACGCTCGAAGCCTTGCGCGAGAAAATCCGCAAGGAGCTGCCGGCGCTGTTCAATCTCTACAAGGCCGACGCCTATCTGCTGCGCAAGATCGTGGCGTCGACGGTGTCGTTCATCGAGGAGGCCAAGAGCCAGCCCGACCATCCGCTGCGGCGCGAGTTCGATCGCTTCGTGTCGGGCTTCGTCGAGCGCCTGCGCCAGTCGCCGGACTATGCGCGAAGGCTCGAGGCCGCCAAGCAGGACCTGCTGGCACGGCCCGAGGTTTCCAGCCTGGCCGATCGCGCCTGGGACAGCGTGCGATCCTTCCTCGAGCGCGATCTAGCCAGCGACGAGTCGCAGGTCCGCCGGCACCTCGAGACCATGCTGGTCGACGTCGGCCGCCAGCTCGGCGAGGACGCGGCCGTCCGCGCCGAAATCAACCGCGGCGTGGTGCGCCTGCTCGGCGACTTCGTGCAGGCCCAGAAGAGCGGGGTCGGCCGCTTCATCGCCGACCAGGTGAAGGGCTGGGACATCGACATGCTGATCGGCCGCATCGAGCTCACCGTCGGCCGCGACCTGCAGTACATCCGTTTCAACGGCGCCCTGATCGGCGGGCTGGCGGGATTGGCCTTGCACGCCCTCGAACAGGGCGCAAAGCTCTGGTTGTAGAGGGGACGGGAAACGCGGAGCTGCGATGGACCGGTTCTGGCTGAAATACTATCCGCCCGGCGTCCCGTCGGACATCGATCCGTCGGTCTATCCGAGCCTGGTCGATCTGCTCGAGGAGAGCTTCGCCAAGTTCCGCGATGCCAAGGCCTATGTCTGCATGGACAAGGCGCTGACCTTTGGCGAGATCGACGCTCTCTCGCAGGCGCTGGCGGCATGGCTGCAGGGCAGGGGCCTCAGCAAGGGTGCCCGGGTCGCCATCATGATGCCCAACGTGCTGCAGTATCCGGTGGCGGTCGCCGCCGTGCTGCGCGCGGGCTTCATCGCGGTGAACGTCAATCCGCTCTACACCGCGCGCGAACTGGAGCACCAGCTGAACGATTCCGGCGCCGAGGCGGTGATCGTGCTGGAGAACTTCGCCGCGACCCTGCAGGCCGCGCTGGCGCAGGCGCCCGGCGTCAAGCATGTGGTGGTGGGTTCGCTTGGCGACTTGCTGGGGTTCCCCAAGGGCCTGATCGTCAATTTCGTGGTGCGCCACGTGCGCAAGATGATCCCGGCCTGGTCGCTGCCGGGACACACGCCGTTCAACGCCGCGGTCGCGGCCGGCAGGTCGACGTCCTTCACGCGGCCGAGCCTCGGCCCCGACGATGTCGCGGTGCTGCAGTACACTGGCGGCACGACCGGCGTCGCCAAGGGTGCGACGCTGCTGCACCACACGATCGTCGCCAACCTGCTGGCCTCCGAGGCGTGGATGCAGCCCGGGCTCAAGCGCAAGCAGCTCGACGGCCAGCACGTCATCGTCTGCGCGCTGCCGCTCTATCACGTGTTCGCCTTCATCACCTGCGGCCTGCTCGGCATGCGCACCGGCGCGCTGAACGTGCTGATCCCCAATCCGCGCGACATCCCGGGCACGGTAAAGGAACTGGCCAAGTACCGGATCAACATCTTCCCGGCGGTGAACACTTTGTTCAATGCGCTGGCCAACAACCCCGACTTCGCCAGGCTCGATTTCTCCGGCCTGGTGATTTCCAACGGCGGCGGCATGGCGGTGCAGGAGGCGGTGGCGAAGAAGTGGCTGGCCGTCACCGGCTGCCCGATCGTGGAGGGCTACGGGCTCAGTGAGACCTCGGCCGGCGTCACCTGCAATCCGACCGACTCGGAGGCCTATACCGGCACGATCGGCCTGCCGTTGCCCAACGTCGAGATCGCCATCCTCGACGACGATGGCAAGCCGGTGCCGCTCGGCCAGGCCGGGGAGATCGCGATCAGGGGGCCGCAGGTGATGAGCGGCTACTGGCAGCGGCCGGACGAGACGGAAAAAGTCATGACCCCCGACGGCTTCTTCAAGTCGGGTGATATTGGCGAGATGGATCAGCGCGGCTACGTGAAGATCGTGGATCGCAAGAAGGACATGATCGTGGTCTCGGGCTTCAAGGTGTTCCCCAACGAGGTCGAGGCGGTGGTCGCCCTGCATCCGGGCGTTCACGAGTGCGCCGCGGTCGGCGTGCCGGACGAGAAGTCGGGCGAGGTCGTGATGCTTTTCGTGGTCCGCAAGGACCCCGGCCTCACCAGGGAGGCGCTGGCGGCCTATTGCGCCCGGGAGTTGACCGGCTACAAGCGACCGAAATACATCGAATTCCGCCCGGAGTTGCCCAAGACCAACGTGGGCAAGATCCTGCGGCGCGAATTGCGGGATGGAGCGCTGAAGAAGGCAGCGTAGCAGTGCTGAAGGAGCGAGCGATGATGAGGTGGTCCCTCCGGTTCTGTGGGCCGGCCTTGTTGGCCGGCGTCGTCGTGGTGGGCTGCGAAAGCCCCACCCCCCAGGTGCCGCCGGATTCCTATCGGCCCCCGACCCCGGCCGAACAGGCCTGCGTCAACCAGGGCTTCGTCCGGGGCAGCGACGGCTACGACCAGTGCATGGCGCGCGAAAATGCCGCCGGGAAACCGCCGCCGCCCCCCGCCGTGAGCCCGCCGGAGGGCGTCTTTGCCTTCAAAGACGAGTATGGTTTCCGCTATGATGCCCTCGGAAACAGGCTCGACGCTCAGGGTAAGGTCATTAGTCCGCACACCCCCTAGAGGTCGCGAGGAAAGGTTTTGGGCGTAATGGTCCGTGTTCGTCTTGCTGCGGCGATGGTTGCTGCGGCCGCACTCTCCGGCTGCATGACGTCGCTGCCGACGCCGGACTACGTCTCGGTGAAGACGCCGGCGCCCTATCGAGTCTCGCCCGAGGGCGCCAGGATCGACAACGAGAACTACGCGCTCGATTCCGAAGGCTATCGCGTCAACGGCAAGGGCGAACGCATCGGCGAGCTCGATGTCCCGGCCAAGACCGCGGGCGAACAATCGAATCCGGTGGCGGGCTACTACATCAGCAGCCAGGGCCAGGTCGCTCCCGGGAAGGTGGCGCAGATCAACGACCAGGGCAGCTACGGGCCGGTCGGGTCTCAGCCGGGCTCGAACACCGTCATCGGCGGCAGCACGGCGACGCCGACCATGGGCTCGGCGCCTCCGCCTCCGGCGATGCCGCCGGCCGCCGGTCCGCCGGTGCAACTGCAGCCTTCGACCAAGTAGGCTGCCGGGCCGAACGAAAACGGCGCATCCTTTTGGATGCGCCGTTGTCCTTTGTGCCGAGGCGGTTGCGTCAGGACTCGATCTTGACGCCCGCCGCCTTGATGACCGGTGCCCACTTGGCGATCTCGTCCTTGATGAACTTGGCGGTCCGCTCGGGCGTGGTGTCGGTGGTCGGCACCGCCGCGATGTCGAGCAGGAACTTGATCATGTCGGGGTCGGCCATCATCTTGCGCGACGCCTGGTCGACGGCATCGATCACGTTCTGCGGCAGGCCGGCCGGGCCCAGGATCAGGTTGAAGGTGTAGGCCTCGTAACCCTTAACGCCGGCCTCGATCATGGTCGGGATCTCCGGCGCGATCGGCGCCCGCTGGGCGTGGGCGTAGGCCAGGATGCGTACCTTGCCGGCACGGTGCTGCTGAAGGGTCGTGCTGAAGGTCTCCATCATCCAGGCGACCTGGCCGGACATCACATCCTGCAGCGCCGGGCCCGAGCCCTTGTAGGGGATGTGCTCGACGTCCATACCGCCGACCTCGCGCTTGAAGTACTCGGTGGCGAGATGAAGGATCGAGCCGTTGCCTGACGAGGCGTAGGAATACTTGCCGGGGTTCTTTTTCATCAGCTCGACAAGGCCCATCACCGAATCGGGCATCGAGGGATTGGTGACCAGCACCAGAGGATTCACGCACACCGAGGAGACCGGCGTGAAATCCTTCACCGCGTCGTAGGCGGGCTTCACGAACGCCGTCGGGTTGATGGCGTGCGTCGAGGAGGGCGCGAACAGGAAGGTGTACCCGTCCGGCTTGGCGTTCTTCACTTCGACCGCGCCGATCGAGCCCGCCGCGCCGGCCTTGTTCTCGACGATCACGGTCTGGCCGAGCAGGGCCGTAAGCTTTTCGGCCGCCTTGCGGCCGATGATGTCGGTCGGGCCGGCCGGCGCAAATGGCACGACCAGCTTGATCGTGCGGTCGGGGTACTTGGCCTGGGCGCGAACGATTGCCGGTGCGGCAATGATGCCGGCGGCGCCAATGAGAAGGTGACGACGTTTCATTACCAATGACTCCCTAAACTCGCCGCTCCCCGGCTGGCGTTCGTTGCACACTAGCTGAGACTGCTCGACCCGCCAACCGGCCGCCGTCACAACCCGCGACGGCCGCCCCCGGTCAGCCCTCCCATTGTCCGATTTGTGCCGAGTTCGACCGGCTGGCTCGCTACGCCGCCGCCCGCGACCGCTTGCCCGCGAGCGGGCGGTCGACGTGGCGGGCGGCGACCTCAGCAAGCGCACCGGCTCGCCTTCGATCAACGACCTGCGTGAGCGCTGGGTCGAAACATCGGCGATCCACGCGCCACCAGCGTGCATCGGCACCGCCTTTCTACCCGCTGCGTTTTCCCCTCGGTGAGCAGAAGAAGGCGCCCGAGACGGCCGGCTGCTGTCCCTGATCGGCAGGGTGCGGGCCGAGGGCGACTTCGCGGCAAGGCCGCATAACATTCCCGCGGGCCGCGTTTGCGCGACCAGAACGCTTCGTATAAACAGGCGCCATGTTGTCGTTCTTTCTCCCGCGATGTTCCGAGGCCTGACGCCCGTTCCGGGCCTGTCAGCCTTCGTCTACGTCTGATCGAGGAGTAAGGGGCAATGGCCCTCATCATTTACAATACGCTGACGCGCGAGAAAGCGCCGTTCGTTCCGCTCGATCCGGCGCATGTGCGCCTCTATGTCTGCGGCCCGACGGTCTACGACTACGTCCATATCGGCAATGCGCGGCCGGTCGTCGCCTTCGACGTTCTCTACCGCCTGCTGAAGCGCCGCTATCCGCGCGTCACCTACGTGCGCAACATCACCGATATCGACGACCGCATCATTACCCGCGCCGCCGACAACAAGGAGTCGATCGATTCACTGACCCAGCGTACTGGTGCCGCTTACCAGAGCGACATGAAGCGCCTCGGCGCGCTGCCGCCCGATCACGAGCCGCGGGCCACCGAGTATGTCGGCCAGATGGTGGCGATGATCGAGCGGCTGGTCGCGCGCGGCCATGCCTATGCCGCCGAGGGCCACGTGCTGTTCAGCGTGCCGAGCATGCCCGACTACGGCCGCCTGTCTCGCAAACCGCGCGACGAGTTGATCGCCGGCGCGCGCGTCGAGGTGGCGCCCTACAAGAGGGACCCGGCCGACTTCGTGCTGTGGAAGCCTTCCAGCGACGCGCAGCCCGGGTGGCCGAGCCCTTGGGGCCGCGGCCGGCCCGGCTGGCACATCGAGTGCTCGGCGATGAGCGGGGCGCTGCTCGGCGAGACCTTCGACATCCATGCCGGCGGCCTCGACCTGATTTTCCCGCACCACGAGAACGAGATCGCGCAGAGCCGGTCGGCGTTCGGTCACGCCGTCATGGCGACGTACTGGATGCACAATGGCTTTCTCAACATCTCGGGCGAGAAGATGAGCAAGTCGCTCGGCAACTTCTTCACCGTGCACGAACTGCTCGACCAGTATCCCGGCGAGGCCATCCGCCTGCTGCTGCTGACCGCCCATTATCGCCAGCCACTCGACTTCACGCACGAGGGGCTGATCCAGGCCAAGGCGACACTCGACCGCTGGTATGGCGTGCTGCGCGGCAAGGACGGCAAACCCGCCGACGCCGTGCCGCAGCCGGTCGAAGACGCGCTGAGTGACGACATCAACACGCCGCTGGCGATCAGTGCCATCCACCAGCTCAACGATCCCGCCGAACTGCGGGGCGGTGCAAATGCGCTGGGCCTGCTGCAGCAGGACGCCGAGGCGTGGTTCCGCTGGACGCCGGCCGGAATGTCGGGTCCGACCGAAGCCGAGATCGAGGCGGCGATCGCGGCCCGTCAGGCGGCACGCAAGGCCAGGGACTTCAAGGAGTCAGACCGGCTCCGCGACGAACTGAAGGCCAAGGGCGTGATCCTCGAGGACGGGCCCAAGGGCACGACCTGGAAGCGGGGTTAGCGCAGTTGGCGCATGCATATGCGCCGGCAGGCGGCGGCGCCTTTTGAGGCGCGAGTCGGCGCCGTCTGTGGCGCCTGACCTGCACGGATCAGAAAGAGTAAGGACTACCGCTTCTCGAACAGCACACTCTGCACGGCGCGGCCGAAATAGCCGTCGCGGTCGGCGAGTCGGGCGGCGGCGATGCCGATCGAGTCGGGACCGGCCCAGGTCTCGGCGTCGAGCAAAATCCAGTCGCCGACCGGCTCACGCGCCAGGCTGACGGTTAGATCGCCGTTGATGAAGGTCCACTCGCGGAAATCGAGCACGGCCGACGTGCCGTTGCAGAAGTCGGCGGCGATGGCGGCGCGCATCAGCGGCGAGATCGGCTCGCCGGCGACAATCGGCAGGTCGGCGCGATACCAGACCGCCGCCGGCCCGGGCTGCCGGAAGCCGCCGCGCACCGTGCTCATGGTGATGCCGCGCAGGAAGGGCGTGGCGTTCATGATGTTGCGGATCGGTGCGTGGCCGAGTTCGGGCGGGCGGATGTCGTGCGGCGGGCAGAAAGCGCTGGTGGGCATTTCGCGCGGCTCGCGGCGAATGCGCAGGGCGGTGGCGCGCACCACCTCGGTGCCGCCCGCCAGCAGACGCACGGCGACGAGCTGAATTTTCCTTCCCTCGCGCAGCACCTCGGTTTCGATGGCGAGGGGGGCCACCGGCACCGGCCGCATCAGGTCGACGGTGAGGCGCGCCACCCGCATCGGTACCGGCGATGGCAGGCGTTCGACGGCCCAGCAGATCAGTGACGATGGCGCCGCACCATGCTGCAGTTTCGGATCCCACGGCCCGCCCGCGGTATCGCTGGTGTGGGCGGTGTTTCCGTCGATCCGGTAGATCGCATCCATCTTGGGCCTTGGCTCCATGGTACTGGAGCAGGTCCTGAACGAAACGCTCCAAGCGGGTGAAGACAACTTGTGTCGGGCGCCTTCATAGATTTCGAGCCGGCCGATGTCGATGAGTTGCCGGGTAATCGGGGCTTGACGGCGGGGCTTTCTGTATTTAACAATTGTGTTAAATATGGATACACTCTCGCAGACTTTTTCCGCCCTGGCCGATCCGACCCGCCGCGCCATCCTCGCCCGGCTGGCGACCGGGGCCGCCACGGTCGGGGAGCTCGCCGAGCCGTTCGACATGTCGCTGCCGGCGGTGTCGCGGCACTTGAAGGTGCTGACCGACGCGGGCCTGATCCAGCGCCACACCGAGGCGCAGTGGCGGCGCTGCGAGCTGCGCGGCGAGGGTATGCGCGCCGCGGCGGATTGGATCGAGTTCTACCGCAAGTTCTGGGAGGAGAGCTTCGACAGGCTCGATGCCTTCCTCAAGCAGACCGCACCGAAATCAGAAAAGCGCGGCAAACGAGGTCGTCGCAGGTGACGGCCGCCAAAGGAGGGGCAGCATGACCAGCCACCGTATCGTGTCCCATGACGAGTGGGTGAACGCCCGCAAGGCTTTCATGGCCAAGGAGAAGGAATTCACGCGGCTGCGCGAGGAACTGGCGCGCGAGCGCCGCGAGCTGCCTTGGGAGAAGGTCGACAGGGATTACGTGTTCGACGCGGTCGAAGGCAAGGTGACCCTGTCTGATCTGTTCGGCGGCAAGAGCCAGCTCATTGTCCAGCATTTCATGTTCGGGCCCGACTACGAGGAAGGCTGCCCGAGCTGTTCGTTCTGGACCGACAATTTCGAAGGCATCGAAGGCCATCTCGCGGCGCGCGACACGGCCTTCGTACTGGTCTCACGCGGTCCGCTCGACAGGATACTGGCCTATCGCAAGCGCATGGGCTGGACGTTCCGCTGGGTGTCGTCGCTGGCCAACGACTTCAACTACGACTATGGCGTCTCGCGTCGGCCCGGCGAGAAGCTGCTCGACTACAATTTCAGCACCATCCAGCGCGATGTCGACGAGCATCCCGGCATCAGCACGTTCATCAAGCAGGACGGCGCGATCTTCCACACCTACTCGGTCTACGCGCGCGGGATCGACGTGGTGAACGGCGCCTACCAGCTACTCGATCTCACGGCCAAGGGCCGCGACGAAGACTCCCTGCCCTGGCCGATGGCCTGGGTTAGACGTCACGACAAGTACTAGGAGGGGCCCGTGGATACTGTGATCGACACACGTACGGTACGGCTGGTCCGCATCTTCGATGCGCCGCGCGACCGGGTGTTTGCGGCATGGACCGAGCCCGGGCAATTCATGGCCTGGATGTGTCCGCCGGGCTTCGGGCTCGACCGATGCGAACTCGACGTGCGGCCAGGCGGCGCCTGGCGCGCGCACGGCTACAAGCCCGATGGCAGTCACTTCGCCAAAGGCGGCGTCTATCTCGAAGTCAGGAAGCCTGAGCGCCTTGTCTTCACCTGGGCGCACCATGCCGACGACACTTACGCAAGCAAGCGCGGGCACGAGACCACTGTAGAGGTCACGTTCCGCGCGATCGGCAGTAAGACAGAGTTGACCCTCGTGCAGGGCCCGTTCGTCGACACGCCGAACTTCAACGGACACAACGAAGGCTGGAAGGGGTCGTTCGACAAGCTCGCCGCCTATCTCGGCTGACAGAGGCTTGCCAACTGGCGGCGGTCCCCCATCTAATTGGCCTGTGAGCCGAGGAAGGGGACCGTCGATGACCTATACCGCGACCTGGCAGGGAAAGGTTGTTGCCCGCAGCGACGACACGCTGGAAGTCGGCGGCTATCGCTATTTTCCCCGGGCCGCCGTCCGCATGGAACTGCTCAAACTCTCGCCCAAGACGGCGAGCGATCTGGAATGCCCACACGGCGTACAATTCTACGATGTCGTCGATGGCGACAGGACCAGTCCGCGCGCGGCATGGTCCTATGAAGCGCCGCAGCCCAAGATGAAGCCGGTCGACCACTGGATCGGCTTCTGGGAAGACGTAAGCGTGGACTGAACGGCCGCGCCCGACGAGCGGGCCGGCAAGACGGCTGGACTACTTGACCGGTGTGATCCGGGTAACCGTGAGGGGCGTTGTCATCCCGACCAGCACGTCGCCAACCTTGATCTTTCCGAGCATGTCCTTCTGCGCGACCGAGGTCGCGGTGACCGTGCGGACTTCGCCGCCGGTGCCTCGGATCACCTGCACCTTGTTGTTGGGCAGGTCGACGCCGACGACAGTCAGTGTGAAGCGGCCGATCTCGTTGTCCTGGGCATCCGGCGGAGCGGAACCCTCGCGACGCGCTTCCTTCGAGCCCGGGCCCTTCTGGCGAAGGTTCAGGATGGTGACGATCTCCGTGTAGGTGATCTCGACGTTGGAGTCGTCCTGAATCTCGGCCAAGTTCTTGACGCTGTCGGACACGGCACAGTTGATCTCGCGGCCGTCGGCGCGCGTGAAGGCAATGGTGCGAGTGTCGGTGTCGATCGTGTCGACCTTGGCACGAGCCGTTACGGTGTTCGAGAAGGCGACGCCGGCGCGGGGCACGGCCTGCAGCTGGCCCTGGGCCAGGGCGGCGCTTCCGGGGATGGCCGCTCCAGTCGCAACCATCGCAGCGAACAGGGACATGCCTGCGGCCAACTTGATCGAACGGAACGTCATCGCCTTGTGCCCTCCAACTGTGACGCGGCGGACAATAGCGATTGCGTTCCGGCGCGCAACCCTCCCAGCGCCGCAGGGGGCCTCGAATGCGCGGGATCAGGCCAGATGCGCCAGCACGGCTCGAGCGACGGCCTCCGGCTGGTCGAGGTAGGCCAAATGGCCAGCTTCCGGGATCGTTTGCACCTTGGTGGCGCCATTGATCCCTCCCTTGTCGATTCCATCGGCGAATTTTGCAGCATATGCCGGCGGCTGGATCGCGTCCTTTTCGCCCCACAGCACAAGGGTCGGCGCGGCGATCAATCCGAGCCGCTTTTCCAGCCTGGTGTTGCCCAACGGCCAGAAGGCGCGCGCCGCGGCCTCGGCGGCCCGGGTCATTTCGATCGGCCATTCGACGGAGTTGGCCCCCTCCGGAGGGGACACCATGGCTTCCCATCTGGCACCGTCCGCGCACATCAGATTTGCGACAGCATCCTTGCGCTGCGCCCATGGGTCTGCGGCTGGGTCGGATTCGTCGAAAAGGCCGAAGGGCGCGATCAGTGCCAGTCGCCGTACCGAAGCGGGGAAGATCGCTGCCATTTCGGCCGCGAAGGCGCCGCCCACCGAGGCGCCGACCAGATCCGCGCCGGCGAGGTCCGCCTTGTCGAGCAGCTGACGAACCGCCAGCACCCAGTCGAGATGGCTGTCGAGCACGGTGTGCCCGGTCGCGCCGGGATAGCCCGGCAGCGACGGTGCGATCACAGTGCGAGCCTTCGAGAGTTCGTCGAGGAAGGGCAGCCAGCGCGGCAGGCCGCCCAGTCCGGCGAGGAAGCCGACCTTGGGACCGCTGCCTTTGCTCCAGACACGGCAGGGAAAGCCGTTCACCTCGACGGTGCGCGTGCTCGGTTCGGACATGAGGGCTACTCGGCGGCGACGGTGTTCGGACGGAACGCCGGGATGGTGGCGCGCTGGCTCCTGGCCATCGGCTTGGGCCACCATTTGTGTTCCCACTCCGAGAACAGTCCCTTCACCTTGGGCATCACCTTCTCGGCGAACATGCGCGTGTTGTAGAGCGTGGTGTCCTTGCTCATGTTGCCGAACTGCAGCAGCAACATCAGGTTGCCGACGTTCAGGCTCTTGCCGACATGAAGGATCTGCTCGACCACCTCGTCGGGCGATCCGATGATGACGTAACCGCCATCGACGATGTCCTTCATGTTCGTCGCCTTGAGCGCCGCCTTGGTCGCAGGATTGGCAACGTTGGCGGCCTTGCTCACCATGCTCTCGATGCCGGCGCGCATCGTCGCTTCCGTCGTGTAGCCCGGCGGCGTCGCGAAGCGCGGATCGATGTGCAGGCAGCGGCCGTAGAAATACTCGGCAGGCTCGCTGTAGAGATCGAGCGCCTGCTGGCGGCTCTCGGCGACGCCGACGAACTGCAGGAAGCCGGCGCGGTACGGATTGCGGTCCTTGCCGAGCTTTTCCATCTCCTTCCAGAAACCCTGCATGGTGTGCAGCCCGGCCTTGTAGCCGTAGTAGGAGAGGTAGCAGTAGACATAATCCATCTCCGCGCACCACCGCCACGTCTCGACGGAACCGCCGCCGGGTATCCAGATCGGCGGATGCGGGTCGTTCTGGATCGGGCGCGGCCAGATGTTGACGTAGCGCTGCTGGTTGAAGCGGCCGGAGAAGGCGAAAGTCTCCTTCTCGGTCCAGGCTCGCTTCACAAGGTCGTGCGCCTCGTAGTAGCGCTCGCGCAGCATGCTCGGGTTCTGGCCGTAGGCGAAGCAGGTATCCATCGGCGAGCCGACCGGAAAGCCCGCGATCAGACGCCCACCCGAAATGCAGTCGATCATCGCGAATTCTTCGGCGACCCGGGTCGGCGGATTGTAGAGCGCCAGCGAGTTGCCCATGACGCAGAGCGCGGTGTCGGTGGTACGGCGCGCCAGGGACGAGGCAATTAGGTTGGGCGAAGGCATCAGCCCGTAGCCGTTGCTGTGGTGCTCGTTGACGCAGATGGCGTCGAGGCCGCACTCGGCCGCGAACTCCAGTTCGTCCATGAAGTCGTTGTACATGTGGTGCGCCCGGCGTGGGTCGAACAACTCCGAATGGATGTCGACCCACACCGAGGGATGCTTCTTGTTGAAGTCGTCCGGAAGCTCTGTGTACGGCATCAAATGGAACCACATGAGCTTCATGGCACCCTAGCTCCCTAAACCCGGCTTCTGGGTAAACGATCGTTTACCTCGCAAACCCTGCCAAGTCTCAAAGCGGCGCGCAATCTGTGATCTCTCAAGGTTCGCGCAACTTTATTGTTTTTCCCCGCCTGTAATTGTTGCAAATCGTATTTTGTGCGTTGCAACTTCGCTAGCGCAGCAATAGCTTACCGCAACGCAGAAGGAGGTTTCGTCATGTCCGTTGTCGCTCTCGCAGCGCGCAATCATCCCACGGCCAATCAGCCGGTGAAGGACCTGTACGAAGTCGGCGAGATCCCGCCTCTCGGGCACGTGCCGAAGAACATGTACGCGTGGGTGATCCGGCGCGACCGCCACGGTCCGCCCGAGCAGTCCATGCAGCTCGAAGTCGTGCCGACGCACACGATCGGCGAGGA